>CAUJKL010000949.1 GCA_963204995.1 Planctomycetota bacterium
ACGAAGATCACGACCCAACCGATTGGTGGCTGAGCGAAAAGCTGGACGGCGTGCGTGCCTACTGGGATGGCCAGCAGTTGATATCGCGGCAAGGTAACGTCTATCACGCCCCGTCCTGGTTCGTTGCCGAGTTCCCCAAGACGCCGCTTGACGGCGAACTGTGGTTGGCTCGTAAGGCGTTCCAGCGAACAGTCAGTATCGTGCGTCGCCATGACGATCCTGATGACTGGCGGCGTATTGCGTATCTTGTGTTTGATGCACCCGGTATCGAGGAGCCATTCGAGCAGCGGTTGACGTTCTTGAACGAGACGATTCGCCAATCGAATTCGCATGTACGAGTCCTCTCGCAACATCGTTGCACGGGAATTAACCACCTTCGTCACGAACTGGCTCGCATCGAGTCATTGCGAGGTGAAGGGTTGATGCTTCGCCAGCCAGCATCACGATACGAGGCCGGTCGGTCAAACACCTTGCTCAAGGTCAAGACCTTTCACGATGCCGAAGCTCGCGTCGTCGAGCACATTGCCGGTCGCGGCAGGCACAAGGGACGAATGGGCGCACTGCGCGTTGTGCTGCCAGACGGCAAACAGTTTTCCGTTGGGAGTGGATTCACCGATGCACAGCGAGACGTTCCACCAGCGATCGGAGCCACGATCACATTCCGCTATCAGGAGCTAACTGACGGCGGAGTCCCAAGGTTTCCCACGTTCGTTCGCGTTTGTGAAACCGCGCCCAGTGTCGCGTAGTGCCCTCGCCTCACGTTGTTCAATTCACACCAATCGATTCTCGAAAATTCAGGAGAAGCCAATG
Source organism: Planctomycetota bacterium (assembly GCA_963204995.1). Lineage (GTDB taxonomy): Bacteria > Planctomycetota > Planctomycetia > Pirellulales > Pirellulaceae. Next base: position 811 of record CAUJKL010000949.1, read on the forward strand.
TTAAAACGACGTTTTGAATTCGTTAGCGGCAAGTCGTACAAGTTTTGGGAAATCGCAGTTTCCGGTTGCCAAGTGACGGTCACTTTCGGCCGGATCGGCACGGACGGACAATCTCAAGCTAAGACGTTCCACAACGACGATGAAGCTGCCCGCCATGCTGCGAAGCAAGTCGCCGCCAAGACCAAGAAGGGCTACGCAGAGGTTGATTGTAGCGAGGTCGCAACCGCGTAGCTCTTCCTTTCCACCGACTCCGATCCAAAGGCTTCACCAAGCCACATTTCGTTCGACGTTGGCTCACCACTAATCGCCAGCGATCTATACGGAGGTACGTTCATGCCTGCCTTACTTCCAGGGCATAAGACTAACTTTGATACTCTCTGTCGCGCTGTACGACACTTCGATGCGGTTGTCGTTGATTGCCAGCACCGCGAGACGGGAAAACCGATCGCGGTCGTGTGCGCAGTGAATACCGACTGCGAGTACGAGTTGATCCCGCTGGCGATGTTGTTCGACGGTGATCCTTACGAACTACTCAATCCGCCGAATGCGGAAGGCGGCTACATGAGCGATGAGTCTCCGTGAATACGTCTTCACGGTACTGATCGGGCTTGAGCTGAGACTCTATTTATCCTGGCCGGGCTGATCACCTGGCACCACAGGCGCAGACAGACATTCCCACCCGGAGTGAGCCACACTGCGAAATCAAATGGGTTGAATCCGGGATTCTTGAACTCAGACCTTTTCAGCAGCGACACGCTGCTGCGTTGTGCGATCTGTTTCTCACACCCTACGAGGCATCTATTTCAACAAATCTTCTCGACACGCCCACTGTCCAACCATCAACCTCGCCGTCGCAACGACTGCGAACCACTTTCGCCGCCGTCCGAATTGCATTCACCTGGCTCGGCACGCGCAAGACACTGAACAGCGAACAGAAAGCCCAAGCTGCCGACACGTTCGGTGCCGAAGGTCAGTTTCTATCGGCTGGCAAAAAGCTGCTCGACACAGCACATCCATCGTTCAAGGCTGTCACTGGCGTTCGTTCACGCATCGTTTCGCTCTGGAAAGCAATGTCGCTGCCGTATCCCGAGCCCGGCATTCGCTTGATTCGACAAAGCCAAATCGACACGTTCAACGAACAACTGACATTGCTACAACAAGAGCTTACAGAATCTGTCGCCGGGCTCGATGAACACTACGCGGAGCTGAAGTCGGCAGCCCGCGAACGACTAGGCAGCTTGTACAATGCAGCTGACTATCCCGCGTCACTCCAGGGTATGTTCCAAGTTGCTTGGGACTTTCCCTCGGTGGAACCGCCAGAGTACCTGCGGCAGCTCAATCCCGAAGTGTATCGCCAAGAGTGCGAGCGAGTTGCGGGTCGGTTTGACGAAGCCGTGCAGTTAGCCGAGGCAGCGTTCATCGAAGAACTGCAAGGTCTGGTGTCGCACCTAACCGAACGGCTGTCTGGCCAAACGGATGGGAAACCCAAAGTCTTTCGCGACTCAGCCGTCGAAAACCTGACGCAGTTCTTTGAGCGGTTCCGCGAATTAAACATCCGTAGCAACGATCAACTCGATGAACTGGTCGATCATTGCCATCATGTCGTCGCTGGTGTTGAACCGCAATCTCTGCGGGACAACAACGTCTTACGGCAATCGATGGCGAGCGAGCTATCACAAGTGCAAGACGTACTCGATGATCTGCTCGTCGATCGTCCGCGCCGCAACATCCTACGTCGATCACGGTGACGGAGGATCGCATGGAACTGTTGATTGAAACCACTGGCAATGTCCGGTGTGTCTATGACGAAACGCTCGACCTGAATTCGCTTGGACGAGCTGATATTCGGCGTGGGTCGCATGTTGAACCAACGACCGATGGTCGCTGGACCGCCGACATGTCTCCGGTTAATGGTCCTGTTCTCGGGCCGTTTGTAAACCGTTCGATGGCTCTTGAAGCCGAACGAACTTGGCTACTCGATCACTGGCTGATTGAGCAGTAATCAAGACGACAATCTGATTCGTTGCCTCGTACCTACGGGGCAGTTGCTTTTGATGCGACTGCCCTGCGATGGGTGGTCGCTTACTTACCAATTGGAGAGTGCGATGACCCAACATGAACTGAACTGCGCCGTTGCTGATGTTACAGGCGAAACTCTCTGCGATGTTCGCCGAATGGGCTTTAGCATCGCGGACCCAACTGATGTCAATTTCGATCCTGAACCCGACGACCTATTTCCGCAGGCAATCGACTGGGACGAATATGAGCTCGAACGCAACTCGCCCCTCATTCACCAGCGACATCGTTCCTTACGATCGGTGGCCTGATTTGAGAAAAGACAAAGACATAGAAATGTTTTGCCATCGCTACGTTGGCGTTCTCTTGCTCGTGTGTCTCCTTGCATTTCTTTACGTCGGCTGGCCCGTGCTTCTTGCGTGGGCCGGCGCGGCGTGGGCCATGCAAGTGTTTTGTCAGGCATCTCAACACGGCTCGTGTGATAGTCGACCGAACAGATCCAATCCCAAAAGGAGGTGTCGTGATTGATGTGCTCACACACTCATTCGCATTGAACTTAGGAGAACGCCCTTGATTCAAATCACACGTTCGCTTGCGCGCGAACTGAAAACCATCTTTCGCCGTGCAATCACCGACACTGGCAGAGGTAGTGTCCACATACCCATTCT
>CAUJKL010000950.1 GCA_963204995.1 Planctomycetota bacterium
GGAGGCTTGCCGTGTTCCTCACCACGAGGCAATTCTGCCGGGGTCGCCCATGCGAGAAAGACGCACCGTGGTAAATACAGGGAATCGACCCTGTCGCGACAACGGGGAGGGAGAGGGACGCCTCTCCCTTACCCACTAAAACTATGGAGTGCTGTGACTCGTCACAGCTTTCCCATTTTCGGGCGCAGCCCTTTCTCCCCAATCGCACTCTGCCACAGATCCCGCTCGTATTCCCCCACCGACAAGCTAAAATCCAAGCCTCAACTTCCGACTCCCATCCAACGCGGAAGCATTCTCGGAATTGCGTGGCATGTCCCTATCGTTCGACGAATTCGTCCAGCAGCTCGAAAGCCGCGACCTCGTTCCCGCGCGGAAGCTGAAAGAGTTACTCGCTCGCCAGGAGGCTCCCTTGGCCGACGCCCAAGCCTTGGCCAAAGCCCTGATTCGCCAGGGACTGCTCACCAAGTTTCAAGCGACGGCCGCGTACAACGGGCGGCTGAAGAAGCTGGTGCTGGGCGACTATGTGCTGTTCGACAAACTTGGCGAAGGAGGCATGGGAGTCGTCTACAAGGCTCGGCATCGCCGCATGGACCGGATCGTGGCGATCAAGATGCTCCCGGCTGCCGCGATGAAGAAGCCGGCACTGATCGAGCGGTTCTATCGCGAAGTCCGCGCCGCCGCGCGGTTGTCGCATCCCAACATCGTCACCGCCTACGACGCGGGCGAACACGACGGCACGCACTATCTGGTGATGGAGTTCATCGAGGGGCACGATCTGGCGGAGATCGTGCGCGAACACGGCCAGATGTCGGTCGCTCAAGCGGTCGAGTGTATCCTGCAAGCCGCCCGCGGATTGGAATACGCACATCAGCAGAACGTCGTGCATCGCGACATCAAGCCGAGCAATTTGATCTTAGCGATCAGCGATCAGCCGTCAGCCAATCTCAAATCTCAAATCTCAAATCTCAAATCTCAAATCTCAAATCTCAAATCTCAAATCTCAAATCTCAAATCTCAAATCGCAAATCTCAAATCTCAAATCTCAAATCTCAAATCCCAAATCCCAAATCGGCAATCGGCAATCGTGAAGGTGCTCGACATGGGACTGGCTCGTTTGGCCGACGACCATTCCAACCCACTCACTCCCACCGCAGCACCGCAGTTGACCGACACCGGGCAAATCATGGGCACCGTCGACTTCATGAGCCCCGAACAGGCCGTGGATACGCGGCATGCCGATCATCGCTCCGATGTCTACAGTCTGGGTTGTACGTTGTACTGGTTGCTGACCGCGCGAGTTCCCTACGCGGGCGAGACGATGGTCAGCAAGATCTTGGCGCATCGTGAGCAAACGGTTCCTTCTCTATCTGCCGCGCGCAGCGACGTGCCGGAGGAACTCGACCGCATCTTCCGAAAGATGGTCGCCAAGCAGCCCGACGACCGGCAGCAATCGATGTCGGTCGTGGTCGCCGAACTCCAATCGCTGGCCGCCAGATCGATCGTTGCCGCGAAAGCTGCTTCGCCCGAGAACGCGCCCGACGATCTCTCCGAATTCTTCGACAAGCTCGCGCGAAAGCCAGCGGGGACAATCGCCGCGACGAAAGCCGGTCACGATGTCGCTCCAACATTGACGCTCGCGCCCCATGTAGACCGCTCTCTCCGTGAGCGGACCCCAAGTCACGCAGTGACTCGTCGACTTTCCCGCCCCAGTCTGCTCATTGCCGCCGCATTGGCCGCTGTCGTCGTACTGGCCGGCATCGCCATCAAGTTCAACAGCGCTCGGCGCGGGTTTCCCGACCCCGCCGGAACAACCGACCGCAGGTCTCCGGCGGACGGCAAAGTAGCCATCACGCTCCGCCGTGATGAGCCTACCCCGCCGCCCGCTGTCCCTGGAACGACGTCCAACGACAGTTCCGACTCAACTCTGCAAGGCTCATCACGACGGAGCGTGACGGCTACTTTGGGCACGTCACCGTCGGACGAGATGGCGACAGGCGACCGCGCCGTTGCCGAATGGGTACTGTCCGTCGGCGGAAGTTTGCAGCTTTATGATCCGAAGAATCCGAGACCGCCGTTAGAGTATCCGGTCACGAAACTCGACCAACTACCGGCGGAATCATTCGAACTGTTCCGAGGCTGTGATTTTATTGGTGGGATAGGCTTCCAGCCTGTCAATAATATGGGGAAAATGACAGGCTAGAAGCCTATCCCACGTTTTTTTCACAACCTCTCCGCGTGAATCTCAGTCAAAACACTCGCATCACGGATACCGACTTGGCCAGATTTACGGGGTTGAAGCGTCTACACACTCTCGACTTTTCCGACTCCTCGGTCACTACTGCGGGGATCAACTCCCTCGGCGATCTGCCTGTACTGTGGGAGATTGATCTTGAACGTACCAAAGTTGACCCGGAGGGCATTCGTGGGCTCACGCGATTCGTCAGTCTGAGGACCGTAAAAACATCTACCGTTCCGCTTACGGACGAGGACGCAGCCTTTCTGGCAGAACGCCTGCCTAACATCACGGGACTGTTCGCCCCTTGGTCGAAGATTACCGATGCTGGGTTACGGTCGCTGTTGCAGAAACCACAGTTTCACGCCGGTGTCTTTAACGGAATTAGCGATCTCGGCGTGGAACCTCTCCGTAGCAGACAGAACATGTTGTTACTGCATCTGTATCAGTGTCGCGTGACTCGCAAAGGTGTCGAAGCCATCACGTCATGTCTGAACTTGTTCGAACTTAAATTGACTGACAACCCGAACATCGACGACGCCTGTGTCACCGAGATCGCCAAGCTAAGCAAACTGAAGAGACCTGTATTGTCTGGCACGGCAATCACAGACAGTTGTGTGGACGATCTGACGAAGCTGACGAACCTGAAGGAACTCGTCCTCCCGCAAGCCACGATCACCCCCGCCGCGCTCACTCGTCTCCGCGCCGCCCTGCCCGCTTGCGACATCCAGCTTCAGTGACCGGGAAAATACCAAAGCGGCGACAAGTCGCCGCAGTCCAAAGCTATGGAGTGCTGTGACTTGTCACAGCTTTCCTATTTTGGGCGCATGCCCTTTCGCCCACTAGGCGGCTTCGGGAGATCGTGCCGCATCGAGTATCGGATCGTAGCCATCACGCTCCGTCGTGATGAGCCTGTCACGCCGCCCGTTGTCCCTGGAGCGACTTCCAGCGACAGTTCCGGCTCAACTCTGCAAGGCTCATCACGACGGAGCATGATGGCTTCTTTGTTGGCCTACGCCAGCACGCCGTTCACAACCTTCCCATGCACGTCCGTCAGCCGATACCGGCGTCCTTGATGTTTGAACGTCAAGCGTTCATGGTCGATGCCGAGCAGATGTAACACCGTGGCTTGGAAGTCATGAACGTGAACAGGATCTTTGGCGACGTTCATGGCGAGCTCGTCGGATTCGCCGTAGGTGGGGACGGGAAAAGGCGTACGGAACCGTTTCGCTGAACGAAAGTGTCGCTTCTCTTCTCCGCAGACGCGCGATTTGTTTGGCAGCGGGCGAAATCAGACACTCAACAATCGTGGCTTCCGCGAGCCATCCGGTCGTCGAGTGTTTCGGCGGCGAGTGATTGTGGCTTCGCACATGGCGAGCAGGCTTAAGGGCGAGCAGTTCCTTTGCCCAGGTGGTGCTTGAATCATGAATCTCCCTTCCGCAAAGGGACCAATGGGCACATTCTACTTTTCTGAAAGACGCCGTCTCTGCCTCTCTTCGCCCGTAGACCCGAAACCGTCGAATTTGGAATCGAATGCGACGTGCCGACGTAACCCATGCGGACCCAAGGCAAACTTCGTCCGTAGTCCTCGTCAATGTCGGGGTCACCAACAAATCATCCGAGTTGATGCGGATCGGAAGCGATACCGATCAACGGTTCCTGGAACCTTGTCACATCCACAACTTGGTCAGATCATGGCCAGACGGATCGACACCGAACTCCAGGCAAAATGAGTGAAATGGCACTATTCACGCCTCGACGGCGCTACCCAGCCGAAGAATCTATAAGCGTGCCTCGCCTGCGGCTGCAGGTTGGACGAGCCAGTTCCGATCAGGCCCAGTATAACGGTCAGCGTAAGCCGGCTGGTTGCAGGAAATACTGGACACCGGATGTTGAGATTAAGTACGTTACTCGTATACACTCACCCTGTTCAGGAAATACAGCAGCTCGCGCAGGAGTACAACAATGAGTCGACTCATAAAAACAATAGCGATCTTGGCCGCGACCGTGACGTTGCCGTGGGCCAGTCTTACACGTGCTGAGGTATCGCAGCTCCTACAAACCGATGTCTTTGTCTCCGGCGACGATGGATATCACACGTTTCGAATCCCGTCACTGATTACTACGAGCCAGGGAACATTGCTGGCGTTTTGCGAAGGCCGCAAGGACAACCGCAGCGACCGCGGGGATATCAACCTGTTGGTCAGACGCTCCACCGATAATGGCGAGACCTGGAGCGCGCCGCAAGTCGTTTGGGACGACTCGGTGAATACTTGCGGCAATCCTTGTGCGGTGGTCGACCGCGACACCGGCACCGTGTGGCTGCTTAGTACCTGGAACCGCG
>CAUJKL010000951.1 GCA_963204995.1 Planctomycetota bacterium
TTTTGGGTAGTAACATTTGCCGTCGTGGTTCATTACGACCCACCGTGAGGGCGTATTTCGGATTGCAACAAAGTGACGAAATTTTCCGCCGTTTGATCGAGTGTGATAACCAACCATCAACCAAAACTTTCGTTCTGGTAGTGTTGTGTAGTACCACTGGTCGTCCCAAACGTGAGTCTGATTGTTTGCCTCGGCGCGTCTCCCGAGTTGTGACGCCGCCTCACTGAGTTGATCCCTCTCGAAGTCGATGTTTTCAACCACTTCTGCAGCAAGCCGAAACGACTCGTCGCCGACTCGAAACTGTCCCCGTTCATTGACTGGTCCGCGCGAAACCGATCGACTAGTCTGAACTAGCTTCGCGACGCTATCGACAAGTTCCTTGGGAACAGCAATGGGCTCAGGAAGTTCTCTCGCGACCTGTTCGGCTACGGTTGCGAGCTGATCATTGATTTCCCTTGGAAGCATCTGAGCCGCGCGAATGAATTCCGCCGTGCCTTGAGCTTCCAGGCGGTCGCCCGCCTCAATTGCGCTGTCGAGTCCATCCTTGATCGCGTCTAGATATCGACGATCGTTGTCATCTTTGGGCTCGACATGTGGAAGCGAATACTTCACCGCCCGGCTGGTTGTCGTGAGTTTCTTGGCCTGGATGGCCTTCTGTGTAAGTTCGACGTTTCCGTTCGTTTCGGCGAATTGTGCGATGCGTTCGAGAGTTTTCGAATCACCCGCATTGCTCGCCACGATCGTGGCCCATTCTAGAATAGTTTGACTTGAACCGATCTTATGCGGTCGTAGCAGCGCACGCTCACCCACGGCGAGTTGGAATCCAATATCTGTCAATAGCGAGGGGCTTTGCCGGGTGATCGCCTCTGAAAGCGCGCCAGGATCGACGTACGCTCGAAATGCTGGGTCAACATCGAATTCTGTGGCTCGGCTCGGGCTGTTCAGAATGGTTATGGATGGATCGGTTTCCCCCTCCCCAGGTAACAAACCGCTTGCCCCGCCACCATTTCCGTCGCCGTCCGATGGTCGCGGCAAGTCGCCATCCTGGGCAGAGGTGATGGCTGTTTGTAGGCACAAACACACTATAGCGGCCAGTGTCAGACCGTGAAATCGAACGAGTCTCATGATGGTTCTCCTTGGGGAAATGAACCTAACGCCGGCGATGTTATGGTCTGCACCCGTCCGGCGGACCCAGGTGTGACCGAGGGGAGTTTGCGAGTAAAGTAAGGTGGAACCGGATCGGAACATTCCTCCGGCTAGTTCTTGGCCGTTTACGTTCTCTCATTCACGAACGCAGCACGGCCGAGCGAAGTCACGTAGGTGGTTTGCGGTAAACCGAAACGCGATGTGTCGCCGGTTTGTTTACCAGTGATTCCTAAACCGTGTCGGCTGTTGCGTCGACTGTCGTGTCGGCGGTCGCTGCACGCGAACGCCAGGCCGCTGCTGACCCCTGAGATTAGCTCCACCGACGCCGAGTGCCGTGCCGTCGAGAGGATCGGTCGAAACGCCCGAGTTATCATCCACAACGTCGCTCCCGTTATCGTTTGGTCCGCCATTGTCGTCTGGGAACTGGGGGCCGCTCACGTTGTTGTTGGTTGGCCCACCATTGTCGATCGGGATGAACGGTGGATTGTTGCTGACCATGCTGCCCTGCCCGTTGTTTAGCGTGTTCGCAATGATCTGAAGTATCCCTGCCGCAATTTGTCGCCCTTGATCGTTTCGGCTGGCCACCATTAGCTTATCGAGTGCGGGCGCGACTCCGGACTGTTCCTCCTCTGCAATCGCGGAACGAGTTTGCCCCATGATCGATTCTAAGTATTCCCTTTGTTTGCTTGTCAGACCCGTCAACTCGCGCACACTGCCGTTCAATTCGTCGAGCGCTTCCTTGTTCCGGACATAACCAGCGGCTTTGATTTCTCCTAATAGCCCGCGATACAACGCGTAGCTTTCCGGTGTTGTCTCGTCCAACGACAACGTCATGCCGGGAAGATCCGCTCGTGCTTCGCCTGCCAGTTTGCGCGTGATGGTCAACTGCTCGGCCCGCGTCTTGTCGCCCGATCGTTCGAAGTATTTCTGAAGGCGTTCTAGCGTCGTATCGTCGCGACGATCGGACGCGATGCGAACGGCAATCTGAAACAGTTCACTTGATTTGACCGCTCGGTGTTCGCGGTGCAACACGCGTTCTCCTTCCGCCAATTGACATGCGATGTCGGTCAGCGTGGCCGGGTCGAGCTCATCCCACGCTTGCCCCAACTGCAGCAAGTCCACGTAGTGGGCAAAGGCCGGGTCTCGTAGTTCTTCAGGGACCGCTGCACGACGCAACGCATCCGCCAGGACGTTTGGGTCCACCTCAACACTTCGGCTTGAACCACCCAAGGAGATTGAAATGCCAACTGCGGACGACGATTCCGCCCAACCGAATCGATCCGTCGCTGGCACGCCGTAATCGTCGGTACGTCCGGTCGGCGTCGACTCGTAAAACGGCGTCACCTGATAGCCACTAACATCGAAGCTAGGTCCATAGTTCTGAGCGGACGAGGTGCCGGTCGAAATTACTGCAAGTCCAACAACGCACCCGGTGATAGCGACGCGCGAGAACAATTTCCGAATCGTGGTGTTCATACTAAAGCCTCCGTAAGTGTGTTACCAAAAGAAATCAAGCGTCAAAAAGGTCTTCTACATTCCATGTTCATCAAGTCATTGGATACGCCGGTACGTTAACGCTCCGATGTCTCCGCGCCAGACGAAACTGTCTTCGTCGAGCCACTGAATGATGCCGCGAGACGTATAGCCGGTTTTGTCGGTCACGGTGAGTACCCAAAAGTCCGGATTGGCGGTGGTGTCGTCGATGTCGTACTGGAATACAGCCGTGTTGCCGTTGGCCGCTTGGATCTCCATCCAACCGCTGTTATCGAAATCGACGACTCGGCCGCCTGAACGCCAACGGCCAAGGATCGAGTGACTACGACTGGGAACCGCCAGGCGAGTGAGCGCGTCGAGACCGCTAGAGGATGGCAGTTCGATCTCCTTTAACGCGTTTCTCGTATCGTCGAGAAGTCGCTCCAACGGCGCACGCAGTGGAACTGGCACACGTCCGGGAGACTCTACGGCCCACTCCAAGGGCGCAATTAATTGGGCGTTGCGCCACACTCTTGCATCGTAGGCTCGTTGTTGCAGCCACTTCGCATAGGCAAACGCCGGTGTATCGATGTCAGCAATGGGGATCGCGATCCCATCGGCTTCGTTCCGGGCCACGGCCGAGAGCTTTCGTGCAGTCACAATGCGAGTCTTGAAGTCACCGTCGCCCAATCGGTCTGCTGCCCGCTCTAGTCGATCGAGCGTCTCGCTATCGTGCCTTGCCGTCGCAGCTTGTAATGCCGCATCGAACAAAGCCCTTGCTGAAACGGTTTCAACCGTTCGATCCAAGACTCGCTCCGCTTCGGCAACGAGCAAGGCTGCGTCGGCGATTTGCGCCGGGTCACCGGACTGCACCGCGCCTGCGACGAACGACAAGTTGCCCGAACGGTCCCCGACTTTCGGGAAATCGTCCTCGGCCGCGTATCGTGACGGTTGACTGAAATAGCCCCTCGCAGGGCCACCATTCGCGAGTCCGTTTGATGACCGCCGCGTGTCATCGTCTTGAGAATTCGCGATTGATCCGAGTGAGAGAAATAAACAGGCCATCAATGCCTGCGGAAGGGCGAGAACCGGTCGTGATTTCATGGATCATCTCCTTGTCATCGGGAACCTGCTACCGAGTGAACGCTCGGAGTCATCGAGGCGGTATCGTCCCTCGTTCACAAACCTTATTGCAGCCCCGGAGGCATTCGGACAAGAATTCTTCCGGGATTCTTGGTTTGCGAAGGACGGCCACGAGAGTCCAAACGCACGACTCGCTAGGGTTCATCGGTAAGCCATTCAACTTATTACTATCACCCACCAGGGAAAAACCGCCTTGGCGGCTACCAGCCATCAATCGGTCGAGTGTACCAACGAACGAAGGCTCTTCCGCTCCGCCTGCAGCCATGTCACGCGTGCTGATGAACGACCGCAAGTCCTCCTTCTGGCTTGCCGTCAGAGCGGAAGCGGCATCGAGTTGTTCCTCGATCGACTTGAGTGCCTTGCGATCGCCGCAGTAACTCGCCGCTTTGATCTCGGCGATGATTGCGTGATACTCGTTGCATGCCTCAGCCGATATTTCCTCCACGCGAATCAACATGGGCGGATCATTGGAACGAGCCTCACCCGTCGGCTTGCGGGCGGCAAGGCGCTGCCCAAACGCGGCCATTTTGTGTTGCCTGGCAAAGCGTTCCAGGCGATCGAGGGTCGCGTCATCCCGGGACTCGATCGCCAGACGGAAGGCCACTTCCAAGATCTCCGTCGAAGTGATGGCCGGATGGGCACGCATCAAAACTCGCTCGGCTTCGCGCAATTGTAGCGCGGCGTCGGTAAGCAACACGGCATCTCGTTTGTTGATTGCCTGCCGAATAAGCAGCAGGTCGATCAACGAGTCAAACGCATTGTCGGGAACGCCGTTCTGATCAACTGTCTTCGGCACCGCGCCGTCGGCGATGTCCGCGGCAATCACCGATTCCGGGCGGTCCTGGCCGAAACTCACACGCGGGGAGTGCGAAAGAATTCCGATGGCAAATGTCGCGAAGAATAAATGGCGAGGCCCCATGGGAATACCTTTATTTTGTGATGGTTGGAAGCACGGAGAATCGACAGTACGGGTTGTCACATGTTCGTGTTGACTCGATTCTTGGACCATCCATGGCGAACTCTCTATTCCTTAGTCGCGGAGCTCCCTATCGTTAGCGTCGATCACCACTAAGCGAGAAGGCAGCCCAGTACTCAGGCCATTTCAATGACGGACTATTTCACACCGCACGGCGCGTACGCCGAAAACCGAAGCTTGTGGCGTGAGCGATCTCACCCGCACCCAGCCATGGCATACGGGTCATTAACCAGTCCGAAGCCTTCCACGCCATCCGCTGCAATCGCTAGTCCCCACTCCTTGACGAGGTAGCCTTTGTAGTTCTGGTCGTAGGATCCGCCGCTCTTATGGTCGAGTCCGGCATTGTGCATCATTTCGTGCCAGATGGTTCCAGCCGTTCCAGTCTCCGGCCGGTTCGCGACGGCTTTCCGGTCAAGCGCGATTCTATACAGGGGGCGTTTATTCTCTTTTCGTTTGTAGTAACCCCAGACAGTGTCAAGGCCAATCGTGGCGCGCCCAACAGCATCATCATCTAGATCAGCCGCGTCGATGACAATCGAGAAATCAAATTTGTCATTCTTGATTCGGAGCATTTGTTCCAGTCCATAGACCACAAAGTAAGAGAGTCCCTCTTCGGCTTCTTTTCCCGGTTTGTAACGGACTTCCCCATCACTGGTCAAACCGCGGCAACGGTAAGTCTTCTTAGCAGTTAGCTTGATAACTTTCACCTTAAAGCACCGCTCAATCGCGATCCAGAAAGCTCGCGTGACCTTTTGCTTGTCCGCATTCGAGAATCCGTTGACGGTCAAGCTGACTTTGTGTTCGGCGGCATGTGCCACGCTCTCCAACAGGAGGGACGTCGCGATGCAATAACCGCCGACGCGCCCCAGAAACTGACGGCGAGGTAGAGATAGTTGTTTTTCAACGAACCTAGCATTACACATGACGACAGCTCTCCTCAGAAACTGAACCTGTCGCCGGTATTGGTTCGGTCCGCACTCGCCCGGCGCTTGCACGTGCGACCAGCTTGTCACAACACGCTATTTCCGATACCACGCTACTCTGACGCTTCCTTTGCAGAGGACCGATACTCGTCGGCGAACAATGAGCCAAATGGCTGAGCAAAATCAGGCAACTGAGTCGACTCGCCAGCCGGATCTTTTGCTAACAAATACGATTGTGAATTCACTCGGATCAACAGTTCGTCGCCTTCGCGAACGTACCGGGTGTTCCCGTGCGACACTCCCAGTACGTACTTGCCTCCGGCGGCGTAGAAGCGCCCCATTGCAACAGTACCGATCAATTCAAATCCATCGTCGTGCCACTTGACGACGCCTTGAAAGGCCGACTTGCCCATCGACGAATGCACGCCGTTGGAGAGCATGGTTCCGTGGGCTAGCCAGACGCCCGAGGTCAATGTGATCGAATAACGCGTGACGTTGTGTGACACTTGTGTGCGAGTTAATGTCCGAGTGCTGTCAGGTGACACGTCGTACACCTTCCGGTCCCATTGCCACACTTCGTCAAAGCTGATCGACTGTGCGTCGCGGAACGGGTGCCCCACAATCTTCAGCCCTTTGAAGATCTGCATCACTTCAGGTTCGTCAGCCTTGGGCTTGCTCCGATGCTCGGAGTCCGTTACCACTTGCCATTCGTTTTGTTGATCGACATTGAACTTGCCCAGGGTCGCCTCCAGCCGTGTGATGGCCTCGTCCAACGACATGGGATCCACTGCGAATGCCGATCGAACTGTGCAGACGCCAATAACAATTAGGGCTATCGTAAAACACCTTATCACACGTTGCACTGACATCTTCTTTTCTCCCATAGATCGATAGACTTGGAATCGCACTCTTCTCAGCACCCTAATTGCATTCTCGATCTCGAACGGACAAAGAACTGTTGCTGCTACAAAGAAATCTTCAGTACGCCAGTCTCAGTCGGTGAGTACACCGACGCGGCGGGCTCTCGGGCTCAAAACAGCCCGGCTGTTTCCCTTGACTCCAAGACGATATTATCGCCGTTGGGTGTCCGTATCAGCGTTTCTGGATTCACGTCAAAACCAAGTTCATGCGATC
>CAUJKL010000952.1 GCA_963204995.1 Planctomycetota bacterium
CGCACGGCGGAACCGCTCGCCTGCAAACCAATCTCGCGGCTGCGGGTTCGGGAGGCGAATGGGCGGTAGAGCTGATGCTAGAGACTCAGGATCCTCGAAGACCGATCATCGTGGACGGCAAGCCGCTGATGCCGGACTTGAAACTCCGTGGTCAACTGACGTTGCAGGTCGAGCAAGGTTCATCGCAGCCTATCGATTTCCAACTCGCAAGACTTGATCCTGGCACTCACCATGGCCTTATCCGTTTGCGTGGCCACGATGGCTTGGATATCGACAATACGCGATATTTTACCGTGGAAGTGAGCGACCCGTGGCCAGTTCTGCTAGTGGCGGGCCCCGAAGCGGTGACGGAATATCTCTCCGACGCGCTGGCCCCGCTGCGCATGCGAGAGACTTCGCAGGCACGTTTCCGATGTGACGTGTCAGACTATGAGCAGTTGTCTCGCATTGATTTGAGTGGCTATCGAGCGGTCGCTCTGCTCGATCCCACTCCCCTCACCCAACGTCAATGGCGGCAATTGAGCGGATTTGTCGAGCCTGGCGGAGGACTCGCCATTTTTCTGGGCCGAAACGTCTCCGATATTCGACAATTCAGCACCGTCGCGACGGAGACTCTCCTGCCGGCCGCTCCACGCCGACACTGGAACGCTCCGGCCGGCTCTCAAGTCTATTTGACGCTCCGTGACACTTCGCACCCAATGCTGAGTTTCTTTCAGCCGTTCAAGGACAGTCTGTCGTGGAATCAGTTCCCTATCTACCGCCACTGGTCACTCGGCCCGCTGTCGAAAGAGAGCATGGTGATTATGCGTTTTAGCAACGATCAGCCCGCGATCGTCGAGCGGATGGTGGGAACTGGTCGAGTCCTGATGATGACGACTCCCGTCTCCGACCCGATGAATATTCCCGATCGTCCAGCATGGAATTACCTCCCAACAGACATGGATCCGACATTTTTCATGTTGGTCAACGAAGTATTCGAATACTTGGCCGGAGGCTCCCAGGACAAGCTCAATTACTTCGTCGGCGAACCGGTCTCAATTGCCGTCCCCGACGCTAAGGCGACCGACCGGTTCCAGCTCTTCACGCCCAACGCCAGTTGGCAAGGGGTCAGCCCCCAAGACGGACAGATCACCACAACCTTCACCGAACCCATCGGAGCGTATCGGTTGCGCGCCGAATCATCGACCGAACGACCGCGCGGGTTTTCGGTGAACATCCCCGCCAAAGAGACCGATTTGGAACGTGTCGCAGACGATTATCTCGATCAGCTCCTCGGTAAAGGACGTTACCATCGCTCGCGCGATCGAACGGAGATCAATCGCGAAATTGTCGAAGCGAGAATCGGACGGGAGCTCTACCCGTGGTTGATCATCATGACGGTTGTTTTGTTAATCACTGAGTACGTGCTGTCAAATCGGTTTTACCGTGAGACGACAACATAGAGCGGCAACAACCTTCGCTGACGGAACAGATCGCGGAGTAGGACGAGCGAATAACCCATGTGGCGACTACAACCCATACTCGATAGCTACAAGCTGGTCGGACTCCTGGCGGTCCTGCTCCTGCTATCGCTGTGGATACGCCCCACGTTCGGTACATTGCGTCGCAATCAGCGGATCTCGCTAATGCTGCTGCGGGTGGCGACCATTCTGGTCGTCCTCCTGGCGATGTTGCGGCCGACGAAGGTCGAACGCACGGAAAAGGTGCAACCTGCGACCCTGGTCCTGGCCGTCGATGTCACTCCGAGCATGACCGTCCCAGACATGCAGGGCAAAACGCGTTGGGAAGTCCTGCAGGAAACGTTGCGATCAATACGTCCAGAACTCGAAGAACTGGCGAATAAACTCGAAGTACACGCTTACAGCTTCAAATCATCGGCGTCGCTCGTGTCCATCGAAGAAGGACAAGTGCAATTGCCCTCTTCGCCTGAAGGAACACAGAGCGACATTGGTTCGTCGCTGTATGATATTCTGCGGATGGAATCAGGAAAGCGACTTGCTGGAGTTATCGTGCTCAGTGACGGAGCACAGCGCGTGGTTACTCCGCGCATCGATCTGCTACAGCCGGCAAGAGAACTGGCGAGAATGCAATTCCCGCTCTATACCGTCGCGTTTGGACAGCCCCGCGATCCGTCTCAGGCCCGTGACGCAGCCGTCCAAGATCTGAGCGATCACTATACTGTGTTTGTCAAAAATGAACTCCCACTGCGCGGCGCGGTGTGGCTGCAGGGACTCACCAATCGGGAAGTCCCTGTAAGTCTGCAGGTCACCAAGCCGGATGGCACGACGGAAACGCTGGGCCCGGTGATGGTTCGTTCGGAAAAGCCCGCCGAGGCCGTGCCGTTCGACCTGAAATACGTCCCTGAGCAGCCAGGCGAGTATCGCTTGACCGTGGAAGTCCCCGTCCAGGCGGGAGAACTGGTAGCAGACAACAACCAACTGACAACCTATCTCACGGTACTGGACGGAGGGGTGCGCGTTCTCTATTTGGAAGGAAACGTCGGTTCTCAGGAATCCAAATTCGTCAAGCGTTCGCTCGGGGAGTCGCCTGAAATCGAACTGGATTACCAGTTTATCCCCCCGCCTGAATTGTCGAAATGGCCCGTGGCACTGCCGCAACTCGACGCTCAACCTCCCTATGACGTTTTTCTGATCGGAGACGTCGACGCGTCAGCTCTAGGCTCGGATCAACTCGAGCGGTTAGCTAAACGGATCAGCGAAGGGCGCGGGCTCATGATGCTCGGTGGCTTGTATAGCTTCGGGCCCGGTGGTTATCACGACACGGCTTTGGCGGACGTCCTGCCCATCGAAATGAACGCCCGCCAACGACAACCTTGGGGCGAAGAAGTGCGGAAGGATCAACACCTCATAGGTGACCTTGTGGCCGTACCTAAGTTCCCCCATTTCGTCACTCAGCTTGCGCCGGCGAGTGGAAACCAGCAGGCGTGGCGTGAGATGAAACCGTTGAAGGGAGCGAATCGATTCGAGAAGCTCAAGGACCGCGCGCTGGTCTTGCTCGAAACCCCTGCAGGTCAACCTCTGTTGGTCGCAGCACAACATGGCAACGGTCGCGTCATGGCAATGGCCGCCGATAGCACCTACCGATGGTATCGATTCGATCAAGCGACCCAACACAAAAGGTTCTGGCGACAGGTGGTGTTGTGGTTGGCACAGAAAGAGGGTTTGTCGCAAAGCGCGCTTGCGATTCGAATGGACCGGCGCCGTTATACCGCAGGAGCCCGCGGAGAATTCTCAGTGTCGGCTCGCAATGACGCTGGAAATCCCATCGAAGATGCGACGTTCGAAATTCAAATGATGACGCCCGATGGGAAAACGGTTCCGCTGACAGTCAATCGCGAAAGCTCCGACTGGCGAGGGATGACGCCCGTGCTCGAAAGCGGTGGACAATATACCGTCAACGTCACGGCCAAGCGGCAAGGCAACGTGCTGAAAACCGCAAAGACGGAATTCCTGGTTCGCGTCGAAGATATCGAACTGAGTGATCCTGCAGCAAGCCCCGAACAACTCGAACAACTCGCCTCGATCACCAAGGAATTCGGCGGCCGCACGATGGTTCCGGAGCAACTCGCTAACCTCTTGAAAGAATTGATCGAACATCCGAACGAAGTGATCATCGAACTTGAAACCAAACATCAGCTGGGGGATACCCTGTTTGATGCACTCGCACTCTTCAGCTCGCTCGTGGGCCTACTTACAATCGAGTGGTACTTACGAAAGCGTTGGCGCTTGGTGTGAAGTCGAACCGGTACTGCTTGTTCCCACCTCCGATCCGTGATAGGTTTTCGGTTTTGTGAACGGGTTCCTTGAGGGAGAACGCAGGTGTACGATCGAGACCGTCTGGCAGCATTGATCCGCGAACAGGCTCTGGAATTTGGCAATTTTACGTTAGCTTCAGGCAAACAAGCTTCGTTCTATCTCGATTGCCGTCGCGTCACTCTCGATTCGGCTGGAGCTCGGTTGATTGGTGAAGGGATGCTGGAATTACTTGCCGACGAGTGGCCTGATGCCGTCGGAGGCATGGCGATCGGCGCCGATCCGATCACGGCCGCTATTCTGACCGTTGCCGATCTCAATCACCGCTCGCTGCGGGGCTTCATCGTGCGCAAAGAAGCAAAAGAGCACGGTAAAGGACGAATGGTGGAAGGCCCGGTGCGTCAAGGAGATCGCGTGGTCATCGTCGAAGATGTGGTGACGACAGGCGGCAGCTCGCTGCGAGCGATCGAGCATTGTGAAGCGGCCGGGCTGAACGTTGTGGGAGTGCTAGCAATCATCGATCGGCTCGAAGGTGGCGCACAAGCGTTTGCGGCAAAAGGCTTCCCATTGCGGACTCTGTTTACCGTGCGAGATTTTGGCATCGAGCCGGCCGCCTAACGGGGTGAAGTATACCTTGCTGAAACCCAATGATGCCAAGCAATCACGCTTAATTCCTCGCTATGAAATCGTCGATACGATGGCATAGCACTATGGAAACTTCTCTGCATCGCGAACTGAAACTCACCTATGCGGACCGTCATGCCCAGACGGAAGTCCGGCTGGGACGATATCGAATCGATGCGCTCCGCGGCAAAGAACTGGTGGAAATCCAACATGGATCGCTCGCCGCCATTCGTACCAAGATCCAAAAACTCGTGACTTCGCATCGCGTTCGGGTGGTAAAACCGATCGTCGCTCGGAAACAGCTCATCAAGCTGAGCGGCAAGGGAGGCGACGTCCTGTCGCGACGTTGGAGTCCGAAGCGAGGGAACGTGCTCGACGTCTTTCGGGAATTGGTCTATTTCACGCGGGCGTTTCCGCACCCCAACTTGACGCTGGAAGTCCCCTTGGTGGAAGTGGACGAGTACCGTTATCCGGGACATGGTCGACGTCGCTGGCGGCACGCCAACGATCATTTGGTAGAGGACCAGAAACTCGTGACGATCCGCGAATCGTATACGTTCCGCACTACGAAAGATCTCTTGCGACTGGTTCCCGCTGGACTACCCAAGCCCTTCCATACCGGTCATCTCGCTGAGGTGCTTGACGTTGACCGCAGCTATGCCCAACTGATCGCATATTGCTTGCGAAATATGGGAGCCATGAGGCAAGTGGGTAAAGCGGGAAACGCATTGCTGTACC
>CAUJKL010000953.1 GCA_963204995.1 Planctomycetota bacterium
CGCGCAGACAACGGACACCGTATGCTGCTAGACAAACCTAACGCGGCTTCGCCGCAACCAAAGTAGCTTGACTCTCCGAGTCGAGCATCTTCGTTCGGATACTCGACTCGGAGAGTCAAGCTACAAGATGCGCGCACCGTGCGCGCATCACACAACGTAAGACTCTAAAGAACCTCACCCCCTTTCATCGAAAGGCATCAGTTTCATGTCCGATATCAACCGGCGGCGATTCCTCGACGAAACGCGAAAGGCGACGCTGGGCTTGGCCGGCGGTGCCACGATTCTAGCCAACCCTGGGTCGGTTCGGGGGACTCCGGCCAACGACCGGCTCGTGCTGGCGATGATCGGCGTCGGTGGAAACCGAGGCAACCCGCTGGCCACGGGGTTTTTGGATCGCGGCGATTGCGAGATCAGCTACATCTGCGACGTGAACCGTCAGATCCTGCCGGGACGTGTGGAGGAGTACGCGGCGCGTCAAGGAGGCAAACGCCCCAAATCGACGCAGGACTTCCGCGAGATGCTCGGCGACACATCTATCGACGCCGTGGTGATCGCCACCCCGCCGCACTGGCACGCCCTGGCGACCATCCTCTGCTGCCGTGCCGGCAAGGACGTCTATTGCGAGAAGCCGCAGAGCCACGACTGTTGGGAAGGCCGACAGGCGGTCAACGCCGCCCGGAAGTACGACCGGATCGTTCAGATTGGCACGCAGAACCGCAGTGCGCCGTACAACTGGGCCGCCAAACGCTATCTCGAAGAGGGCAAGCTGGGCCGCGTGCAATTGTGCCGCGTGTTCGAACAGTGTCTCGTGCCTGACTTCAAGTGGGGCGCGGGCGTCGACCCGCCCCAGACGCTCGACTGGGACATGTGGAACGGCCCGGCACCAGCACGCAAGTATGATCCGCAGATTCATACGCAATGGCGGCAACTCTGGGATTACGCTGGCGGTAACATGTCTTACCAGGGGATTCATCAACTCGATTTGGCCCGCTGGCTGGTGGGCGTCGATTACCCCACAAGCGTTTACTGCACGGGCAGGCGTTTCGAGCCACGGGGCGACGCGGAAACGCCCGATACTCAGTTAGCCGTGTTCGACTTCCCCGAGTTGTCGATGACCTACGAGCAGACGCTCTATACGCCGTACATGCTTCGCAACGACCCCGAGGTTCGCAACGGTGACATCTTCCCATATTGGCCTCAGAACGCCACGCGGATCGAGATTTATGGCGAGAACGGCGTCATGTACATGGGTCGGATGGGCGGCGGTTGGCAGGTCTTCGTTCGCACAAAGGATCGCCAGCCGGTGGTGAAGGACGAGATGCACGGCCGCTTTCCCGACCCGGACCACAAGGAAAATTTCGTTAGTTCAGTGAAGAGTCGCAAGCGGCCCAACGCGGATATCGAAGAAGGCCATCGCAGCATGTTGCTGGTGCATTACGCCAACATCAGTTGTCGGCTCGGCGGCCGGAAGCTGCAAATCGACCCGCAGACCGAGCAGATTCTCGACGATCCCGAGGCGATGAGATTCTTCAAACGCGAGTATCGCAAGCCGTGGGTAGTCGAGGAGGCCGTGTAGTGCGAACAAGAACCGCAGAATATCCAACAAGGAACCGCAGCATGTCGACGAGAAGAGAAAACCAGGAGGCCACGTATGTTACAGCATGATCGCCGCGATTTCCTGAAACGCGCCACCACGACCGGAATCGCCACCACGTTTGCCATTGCCGGTACGAAAGCCTCCGGCCGAATACTGGGAGCCAACGACCGCGTCCGCATAGCTGTCGCAGGAATCAACGGCAGAGGACAAACACACCTGACGGGATTCGGTCAGATGAAGGATGTCGAGATCGCCTACCTGGTCGATCCCGATAGCCGGCTGTTTCCTTCCCGAAGCAAGATTGTCACGGACAGGGCAGGCAACACTCCCGCGTGCGTCCAGGACGTTCGCCGCGCGTTGGACGACAAGAATCTCGACGCCATCTCGATTGTCACGCCCAACCATTGGCACTCGCTGATGGCCATCTGGGCATGCCAGGCGGGCAAGGACGTGTACGTCGAAAAGCCCTGTAGCCACAGCCTCGTCGAGGGCCGCAGACTGGTCGAGGCGGCGAGAAAATACGATCGCATCGTCCAGCATGGCACGCAGCGACGCACCGATCCAAACTGGATCCAGTTGGTGGGCGACGTTCGCAGCGGAAAATACGGCAAACTGCTGGTCTCGTACGGTTATGCGAGCCGGACGCGGCAGAGCATCGGTATCAAGGATCCGCAGGAACCGCCCCGCGAGTTGGACTTCGATCTGTGGCTTGGTCCGGCTCCCAGGCACCCGTTCCGTACGAATCTCGTGCATTACAACTGGCACTGGCGGTGGGACTTTGGCAACGGTGAGATCGGGAACATGGGGTCGCACCAATTGGACGTTTGCCGCTGGGCGCTGCCCGACGGCGCGATGCCGAAGAGCGTTGTCAGCCTGGGCGGTCGCTTCGGCTATCAGGATCAGGGCGAGACTCCTAACACACAGTTGACTCTGATTGATTTTGGTGAGGTCAAGCTGATTCTGGAAATCCGCGGTCTGGTTGAGGACAAGCAATGGAAGATCACCAACGAGTTCTACACCGACGAAGGCGTGGTCCGGGACGGCCGTTTCTTTGCCAAAGGTAAGAGCGACGGTGTGCCGATCAATGACTTCCCGCTTCCCGGCGCTCCCGAACAGGGGCCGCGTCACATGCGGAATTTCATCGATTGCGTCCGCAGCCGCAGGCGTGAGGACCTGGGTGCCGAAATCCTCGAAGGACATCGGTCCACGCTACTGGCCCACTTGGGCAACATTTCCTATCGCCTTGGCAAGGAAGTATCGTTCGACAGGATGGCCGGCGAGTTTGAGGGCAACGAGATTTTCCAGGAATCGTTCGAGGCCATGAAACGCCATCTGGGCGATACCGGCAAAGTCGAGTTGGCCAACACTCCCTGCCGCCTCGGGCGCATGTTGACGTTTGACGCCGAGGCCGAGAAGTTCATTGAAGCCCCAGATGCAAACCAGTTGCTCGGCCAGTCCTACCGTGCTCCCTTCGTGGTGCCGGAACGGGTGTAACACGCGGTTCTGTTTTTTCCAATGGACCAGACCAGAGAAGGAACGCACTATGAACACCTTTGATCGTCGACATCTTCTCACCACTGCCGCCGCTGCGGGAGCCGCCGGTGCAGTTGGACGATGGCTCGAACCAACGGTCACTGCGGCGGATACTCCGAAGCGGCCGATCAAGATTGGCCAGATCGGTACGGGGCATGAGCATGCCTCGGGAAAAATGTCCACCTTGCGGAAACTGACCGACCACTACGAAGTCGTCGGCATCGCCGAGCCGGACCCCGAGTTGCGTAGGAAGCATGAAGACCATCCGGTCTACCGAGGCCTGACGTGGATGACCGAAGAGCAGCTGCTTAACACTCAGGGGCTGCAGGCCGTGGCCGTGGAGGTTGATTCCGATGATGACCACCTAATGGACATCGCTGGGCGTTGCATCGGCGCTGGCCTACACATCCACCTGGACAAGCCTGGAGGAGAATCGTTCAGCAAATTCAAGCAGGTGCTGGACGAGGCCGGGCGACGCAAGCTGACAGTGCAGCTAGGTTACATGTACCGGAACAATCCGGCGGTACAGTTCTGCCAGCGCGCCGTCCGCGAGGGCTGGCTCGGTCAGGTCTTCGAGATCGATTGCGTCATGAGCAAGCCTTCCGGGGTCGGCTACCGCAAGTACCTCTCGCAGTTTCGAGGCGGAACGATGTTCATCTACGCCTGCCACCTGATCGATCTCGTGGTAAGTTTGATGGGAAAACCCGACCGAATCGTAGCCTTCCCGCGGCAGACACGGTCGGATGTGGGAGTCGAGATGTGCGACAACGGACTGATCGTGTTCGAATATCCGCGGACGACCGCGACGATCCGCACCTGCTCATTTGAGGTCGAGGGCTACAAGCGGCGGCAGTTGGTTGTCTGCGGCGACGAGGGAACGGTCGACATTCGCCCGCTCGAGAGATTCGACCTCCATCCCCCGCAGCAACTCGAACTTCAGCTTGCCCTGTCCCAGGATCGCGACTCCTACAAGAAGGGGTATCAGGAAGTCTCATTCCCGCAGCCGCCGGGACGATACGATCTGCAGCTGATCGAGTTGGCTCGAATCATCCACGGTGAAATCGAGAATCCCTATCCCCTCGAGCACGAATTGATCGTTCAGGAATGTTTGTTGCAGGCCTGCGGATACCTTCCGGAGTCGTAATAGGAGCTGACGATGCGCGCAGTCTTGGTCGATGAAGAACGGACGCTCGTTTGGACCGAAGTGCCGGAGCCGGTGCCGAGAGCCGGCGAACTGCTGATCGACGTCCATGCGGCGGCCGTCAATCGTGCGGACCTGCTGCAGCGGGCGGGGAACTATCCGCCGCCACCGGGCTGGCCTGAGTGGATGGGGCTGGAGGTAGCTGGTGTCGTCCTCGAGGCCCCGGCTGGCAAACGCTGGAAAATCGGCGACCAGGTCTGCGCACTCCTGGGTGGCGGTGGATATGCCGAACGCGTCGCCGTTCCAGCGGAAATGGTCATGCCCGTGCCGGAAGGCTTGTCCATGGTCGAGGCCGCCGCCATCCCGGAAGCGTTCGCCACCTCGTATTTGAACCTCTGCATCGAGGGTGGCATGAAGACGGGCGAGATGGTGCTTATCCAGGCCGGAGCGAGCGGTCTCGGTATGGCGGCGATCCAGTTGGTGAAGGCTCTTGGCGGCAAGGTCATGACGACCGTCAGCACGCAGGAGAAGGCAGAATTCGTCCGCCGTCTCGGCGCCGATATTGTCATCAACCGGACGATCGACGACCTCGGTGCAGCCATGGATGAGCACTCGGTTGATGTTGCCTTGGATTGTATCAGCGGTCCTGCACTCGGGCCGTGCATCGAGAAGATGGCGATCGGTGGACGCTGGATCGTGATCGCGACGCTGGGCGGAGCGATGACCCAAATCAATATGAACTCGTTCTTCAGACGCGGCATCAAACTTATCGGCAGCACCCTCAGAAGCCGCCCGCCCGAGCTGAAAGCAGAGATCCTTGCCGATCTTGAGAGACTTCTCTGGCCGTCGTTCTCTTCCAGAGCCATCCAGCCCGTGATCTACCAGACGATGCCAATCACACAAGCCGAAGAGGCCCATGCGATCCTCCAGCGTCGCGAGAACCTCGGGAAAGTCGTGCTGACGGTCGAGAGGAATGCACACTGACATGCAAAGGCATGGCGACATGCAAAGGCATGAGGCTGCCTGACCGGTGGGGAACGGGGCTGTCCTGCGAGTCTATTGTGGGATAGTGGATTCGCTTCTTGCGTAGCCTCAACGTGCTATGGACTGCGGCACTGCGAGGGCTGTTGGACCGGGTCTTCCAGTAAACCGCCAGGGCACTTATCGCAGTCCGTCAGCGCCACCCTGCTGAGCCATTTCGGTATCGTCCCAACGCGCCGCCACGCCAGTCGTGCCACCGCTTGCTCGCAAGCAGTGATGCCTGGGTATCGTTTCGCAAGAAGGCACTGCTTCTCCGAAGACTCCGAAGCAGTGGCACGGTTATCCGGACCCGACGCAGACTCACTCCGCCCGAGCCAATCTTAACGCTTGCCAACGGCGGCAGTGGCTACCAAATTGCGGTTTGTTCCACGCACAATCGGTCCTAGCCACAATAGGTTGGTGTGCTTGCTCTCGGAGCGATACAATCCGGCCTTCCAATAATGGTCGCCTACAGCCTCGCCGGTTCGATATTGCAGAGTCGCAGTACCTTCTTTCTCGAAGATCTTCTCCCAATTGGCCTTTCTGTCAGAACGACGGAGAACCGTGATCGACCCGGTGTCGTCAGCGGCCCAGACAACATCAAGCAAGAATTGCGTCCACTGTCCAAGGCTCAGAGAGCCATTACTGAATGCATAAGATACTGGACCGCGAGGTTTCGCTCTCTTGCCTCCATCAAGCACATCGCCGCCACACAAGTCCAGGTGGAAATCCTTGTCTACCATGAGCGCAACGCTCGGCGAGGCACCCAATTCATTGGGGCCGTGCAGTTGGAAAAAAGTTCCCCAAACGGATCCGTGTTCGTTACGTTCTGGAGCTTGCCAATTTCGATCGAGCTTCACGGACAAGCCGTAGTACTCATGGCCGCTTGTCGGGCTTACCGCGATGGGCATTCCATTCATGTTCCGCATGCCGCTGACCTCTGATCTCTCGCCACTCCACCCTCCTACCTTATCGCCAGCGCGGACCTCGACGCGCAGGACAATGCCCGCTTTCGGGCTTGAGCGATCCACCATCGGCAACAAACGATCACGATTGACAGCGTGAAAAGCCTGCCATCGAATCGGCACGTTGCCGGTCTCCATCGACCAATCGGTCGTGAAGATGAGCTGTGCGTGGGCCGCAGGTACGACGAAAACGGCAAGAATCGCGAAGGAGATTTGTTTGCTGACTACGACCCGTAATTGCTTGAGATTCATCGAGTTCTCCGCCACTGGTGAGGCCAAGCGACCAAAGCCGAACCATTACTATCTCTTGTGCATGTCCCGCGTGTTCAATTGCGGGCGGTTCACAAAACACCGCGCACTTAACGACGTTGAGTCTATCGTGGAAGCACGCGTGCCACAATCATTTACGTCTCACAAAGCGCCGGGCACGTTCTTGAAATCGAAGTCTTTCACGGCTTCGGCAGCGAGTGTGGAGAGGCGATGGTGCAGTTGATAGACAGCGGGCCGTGTATCGGCGGCACCGTCCACATAGCGGTTGCACAAGAAGATGACAAAGGTGTGGGAGAATGGGTCAATCCATAGCATCTGCCCGGTCCAGCCCGTGTGGCCATAGCCGCCGATCGGGAACAAGGCACCACGCGCCAGCGTGTAGTCGTGCGGCGGCGTGCGGTAGGGCGTGTCAATATCCCAACCGAGTCCGCGACGCACGGGCAGGTTGTTCGCAGCAGGGCTGATGAGGTCAGGCGGGCTTTGCACACTTGTCATGAGTCTGACAGTCTCGGGCTTGAAAACGCGCCGGCCATCAAGTTCGCCAAGATTAAGCATCATGCGGGCAAATTGCGCCACGTCCGCTGTGGTGCTGAAGAGCGAGGCATGAGCCGCCACGCCGCCAGAGAGCCGCGCCACAGTGTCGTCCACCTGTCCGCGCGCCGGCGAACTGGATGGCGAGACGCGTTTCAAACGATCACCGCTCGGACGAAACAGCGTGTCGTTCATCCGCAAGGGCTTGAAAATCTCCGTCGTGCAGAACTCATCGAACTTCCTGCCTGTCACGCGCTCGCTCACTCCACCGAGTACCACCATGCCGGCGCTACTGTAGGAGAACTTCGAACCGGGCGGGAACAACAACTTCGTGTGGCACGCCTGCGCGATCGCATCATCGTGACTGGCGAACGGTGGCAGCGTTGAATTCAGATTCACCGGCAAGCCGGAACTGTGCAGCAACAGATGCCGGATTGTCACCTGCTCACGACCCTCGCCGGTGAACTCCGGCAGATGCTGCGACACCAAATCATCCACGTCGATCAAGCCACGCTCCACGCACAGCATCGCCGCGCTCGCTCCCGCGATGGGCTTCGTGATCGATGCCAAGTCACAGATCGTGTCTTCCGTCATCACCTCCGCGGCAGGCTTCGTCGCCCGTTGACCGAAGGCCTTGTGATACGCCACTCCATGGCGCTCCACCCACAGCGCAGCGCCGAGCAACTTTGCATCTCGGATGGCTTGCTCGATGGCCACATCCAACTCCGCCAGCTTCTCGGTGCGGAAGGTGTCGGCGATCCTAGATGTTGTTGATTTAGGTTGCGGCGGATCCTGCGCCGTCGCAGTGCTGATGCCAATCAGAGCGGCGAGAAGTGGGGCAAGATGTTTCACGTGTAGTTGCTTGTAGCGCTGCATGGCCTGGCCTTTCACAAGTGTTCGGTCATCGAATGGGAAACTGCCAGAACAACTCTTCCGGTTTCAAATACTCCTGCACCAGACCGTCATGCACTGGTGAGGTGCCCTTGGTGTGGTCGGTGAGTGCGGCCTGTTTCATGGCGTATTCCTGCGCGGTGAGCGTCAGACGCACATCCGGTTCTTGAGGCAATGGAACGCCATGCACTACATAAGAGAGGAAGCGTCCTTGAAACTCCACCGTCCGCAGCGCCTCGCGCGTCAGCCAGAAAGCGGTGCGATGGTCTCCATGCTTGTCCGACTCGTGCGACACCAAGACCTCCTGTGGCTTTCTCGCGCGGATGATCTCTGCCAGATCGGCCACCACGTTCGCCTTGAAATAGGGCGCAGGACTTCCATGCGTGAGAGAGTGATAATCACGAGCGGACATGCCATAGGTCTCTCGCTTCTGCGTGAAAGTCTGCCGGAAGACCTCGCTCCCGTCCAGCTGCCATATTTTCTCCAAGCCGCCGTCCGGATAGCCGAGAAAGATCAGATCGTTGCGCGGCACACCGAGACGTTTCATCGCGTTTACGGAATGCCCCTGGCGCAACGCGCCCGCATTCATGAAATCTTCAGGCGTGAGTTGTTCGCGTTCCTTCTTGGCCACAGCGGCCGTCAGCGCAACATGCCCGTCACCGTTGGTCAACACAACCACCGTCACCTGCTTCTTTTCTTTTAGAGCGCCGATGATAACCCCTGTGCAGCCAATCACCTCATCATCCGGATGCGGTGCGACGACCAGCACACCGCCCGCCGCCTCCGCGGACGCGGTAGAGAAGACCAAGACGAGGCCAAGCAGCCAGAACAACATGCGATTCATGCTCATCGTAGTCTTTCGCGAAAGAGTGAATAGAGACAAAAGTATTGTTAGCATAGCTCCGTCACGAACTTGCTTTCAAGAGTAACATGCCCTACGCTTTACCATCGTGTTTTTTCCACTCGTTGCTTCGTGAACTATCGTTGGTCCGGGATTCCGGACTGACAGACTTTCAAGTGCGCTGAAGCGGATTTCCTTCAGTAAGCGAACGCCGCGTTGCCGCTACGATCCGATCGCAGGAGCAGGCTGCTGTGCCGAGTTGACGCCTATCCGCAACAGCAATCAGCGCGGAGCACCACTTGTTGACGAACGCTCGGTAGAATCCATCGTACGACGATTAGACCTCGA
>CAUJKL010000954.1 GCA_963204995.1 Planctomycetota bacterium
AGCAGGATTTGGACTAAGAATCGAGACGGAATCCCGTTCGCTTCTGCGATCTCACGAATTCGCACGGGCCGCCCCTGCTCATAGCGGGCGGCCAGTTCCAGCACGGCGATACAGGCGTATTCGGTTTTGGCAGAGATATTCACGGCGAGTCGATCTCAATCGTTCATCGTGTGCAATCCGCACTCAGTTTTCTGAAAACCGCTCCACCGCCCTGCCCTTTCGTCTTCACCGAACAACACGGCT
Source organism: Planctomycetota bacterium (assembly GCA_963204995.1). Lineage (GTDB taxonomy): Bacteria > Planctomycetota > Planctomycetia > Pirellulales > Pirellulaceae. Next base: position 244 of record CAUJKL010000954.1, read on the forward strand.
CGCGTGCAGGGCCAGCAACCGACGCTTGTGTAACCCTGGTCATGCAGCGGATTGTAAGGAATGTCATGATCGGTGATCAGCTTCCAGACTTCTTGCTTGGTCCAATTCGCCAGGGGGCTGACCTTCACCAAACCAAACTTTTTATCCCAGCCAACGATAGCCGCTTTCGCGCGATCAGGGCTTTGGTCGCGTCGGATGGCGCTGGCCCAGGCGTGCTTGCCGACAACGGCGTCGTGCAGCAATTTGATTTTGCGGTCGGCACAGCATTGATCCGGCTTGGTTTTGTAAAGCGGCCCGCCGTGCAGGGCCTCGTACTGCTCGACTGTCAGTTCGGGGCGTTTGTATTCGACTTCGATGCCATAACGCTCTTTGACTCGCTCACGAAGCTCGAGCGTCTCCTTGAACTGATAGCCGGTTTCCAGATTGAAGATCGGCGTTTCCGGGGCGATCTCGGCGAGCATGTGGATGATCGTCATCCCTTCTGGTCCAAAGGCAGTCGCCATCGTGAAGTAAGGGGCGAATCGCTCGACCGTCCAGCGGAGGATTTCTTGCGGCGAAGCCGATTCCAGTTCCTGGCTCCTAGCCGCCAGTTCCTGTCGCAGCTCATCGGTCAGTTCAAGTGACGTTGGTGCAATGTCAGTTGCTGTTTTCGCCATCGCTACGAAGCCGAGAGGAATCGAATCCGGACTGGCCGCCGCAGACTCTTTTTGTCGTTCGCTCATGCTAATTGTCGTGGTCATGTTTCTGGCGTCGTCAGAAAATGTCTTGATTAGCTGGAATGTTACTTATGTTTACCAACAAAGTCAACTATCGAACTCCGTCTTAATCTTCATCGGTGTCGGTTGTGCAGATTCTGGAGGCTCTTCCAAAGATTGCATGACGGGCGCGGACACTTGACGGTGGCGGTTCGGCCCGTCACGATGCGACTCTGACGAGCTAGCAACGGGACAAGTTTGAACGGGACCAGTACATGACAAACAGCTCTAACGTCTATTTGGCGGTCGATTTAGGTGCTTCCAGCGGCCGGGTCGTGGCGGGAGTGTTCGATGGCAGTCGCCTGAAACTCGAAGATGTCCATCGCTTCGAGAACGGAGGAATTCGGGTCAACGATCGAATGTACTGGGATCTGCTCGCCCAGTGGCAGCACATTAACAATGGCTTGAGGGCGGCGGCGGATCGCTATGGAAGCCGTGTTTCCAGCGTCGGCGTCGACACATGGGGCGTCGATTACGGCTTACTTGGCCCCGGAGATGAGTTGCTTGGAAACCCGTACCACTACCGGGACTCACGGACGAATGGTGTGATGGAGCAAGCGTTTGAAGTCATCACTCGCGAAGAGATCTTTGCGGAGACGGGGCTTCAATTCATGCAGTTCAATACGTTGTTTCAGCTGTTTGCGATGAAGCAGCAGAACCCGCGGCTTCTCGATACGGCGGAATCGTTTTTGATGATGCCCGATCTGTTCCATTGGCTGCTGACTGGCGAGAAGGCCAATGAGTTTACGAATGCCTCGACCACTCAATTTCACAATCCGGCGAAGAACGCGTGGTCTGAATCCCTCTTTGATCGACTCGACCTGCCGAAGAAGATCCTGGGCACCGTGCTCACACCTGGCACGCGGCTGGGCGGACTGCGTGCGTCGGTAGCCGAGGCGACCGGGCTGCGAGACGTCAGCGTTGTGTTGCCAGGTACTCACGATACGGCAAGTGCCGTGATGGCGGTCCCGGCAAGCGGGACGCCGACAGCTCACCCGAATTGGTGCTACATCAGCAGCGGAACGTGGTCGTTAATGGGAGCCGAGATCCCAGCACCGATAATCAGCGATCGATGTCGCGAATTCAATTTCACGAACGAGGGTGGCGTTGGTGGGACGACTCGATTGTTGAAGAATATCGGCGGTTTGTGGTTGGTGCAGGAGTGTCGACGAATCTGGAAGCAGGAAGGCCATGAGCTGGGTTGGAGCGAATTGGTGGATCGGGCGTCAGCGTCGCCAGCTCTTACTAGTTTGATCAATCCCGATGCTCCGGAGTTTGTCGCGCCGAGCAACATGCCGCAGGCGATTCGCGAGTTTTGCCGCGTCTCGGGGCAAACGGTTCCCGAGAGTGTCGGAGCGGTCATCCGCTGTGCGTTGGAAAGCCTCGCGTTGCGTTACCGCATGGTACTGAATTGGATCACAGAGTTGACGGGTTCGACCATCGACACAATTCACATCGTGGGCGGCGGAACACAGAATCGTTTGCTTTGCCAGATGGCGGCGGATGCCTGCAAGTGCCGAGTGGTCGCTGGACCGATCGAAGCAACCGCGATTGGAAACGTGATGATGCAAGTCGTTGCATCAGGTGAAGTCAGCTCGATCGAACAGGCTCGCGAAGTCGTTCGCCACAGCTTTGAGGTTGAAGAATATGCGCCGCAACAAACGCAACGTTGGGACGATGCGTTCGTTCGATTCGAGAAACTTGTGTAAGTCCATTTCAAAGAAACATCTGAACGGAGCGATAGTATGTTGAAGGTCGGCTTGGCGGGCGTTGGGTTCATGAGTTGGATTCATTACCTCGCTTACCAAAAAGTGCGTGGCGTACAACTAGCCGCCATCTGCTCGCGAGACGCAAAGAAGCGAGCGGGCGATTGGCGAGGCATCCAAGGAAACTTTGGTCCGCCGGGTGAACAGATCGACGTCTCCAAGATGCGCGCCTATGCGAGCATTGATGAGTTGCTCGGCGATCCCGAGATCGACGTTGTCGATAACTGCTTGCCTCCGCATCTGCACGCGGAAGTTTCAATTCGTGCGTTACAAGCAGGAAAGCATGTCTTCGTCGAGAAACCGATGGCATTGACGGCGGCTGAGTGCAACAAGATGGTGGCGGCAGCGAAAAAGGCTGGCAAGCAAATCCTTGTGGGACACGTGTTGCCCTATTTTCCCGAATACGCCCACGCACGGAAACTGATCGACAGCGGCAAGTACGGGAAGGCGATCGGAGGCAGCTTCAAACGCGTGATCTCCGATCCACTATGGCTGAAAGATTTCTATGACCCACAACGAGTGGGCGGCCCGCTTATCGACTTGCACGTGCATGATGCCCATTTCATCCGCCTGCTGTTTGGGATGCCGACGGCAGTCTTTAGCCAAGGAAGAATGCGAGGCGAAGTCGTCGAGTATTGCAATACGCTGTTTCAGTTCGCCGATCCGAGTCTCGTCGTGAACGCAACCAGCGGTGTGATCAATCAGCAGGGCCGACCCTTCACACACGGCTACGAGATTCATCTCGAAAAAGCCACACTGCACTTTGACTTCGCGGCCTTCAGCGACGCGGCGGAACTGATGCCGCTAAAGATCGTGACGAGCACTGGCAAGGTGATTCGCCCTGACCTCGGCGACGGCGATCCGGTGCGGGGGTTCGAAAGCGAGATTAAGGAAGTCGTCCGCTCGATCGGGTCCGCAGAGCCTTCCGCCATCCTCTCGGGCGAACTTGCCCGCGACGCGATCGTCTTGTGCCACAAGCAGTCTGAGTCGGTTCGAAGAGGAAAACTAGTCAAAATGTGACGCTCGCGGCGTCTGTTTACGGGGAGAATCGGGCTTCGTCCGATTCCATTTAGTTGCTCTTGCGCCACCTGATCGGACCGATTAAATGTCGACGGCTCTTGAGGCAGAAGATGCTGTTGGGTAGTACAGTATCTAGCCGTTCGGTGCCCGCCGATTCACGAGTTGAGTTGAGTTCGTTACGCGGCTTTCGGCGGCTGAAAATCTTCTCACAAGTCGGACGGCTCGTCCGTCCAAACTAGCGGACGGACGAGGCGTCCATGCTATCGTCAAGAGCGACTTAACGAAGCGACTGAACGACACCGATTGCCAGCGGAAGTAGCGCGACAGTGATCGACAAGACAGTCACGGCGGTTGGTGGTGGCACGCGTCGAAGGCGATAGACGATTGGCGTGAGCGACAGGCAAACAACTCCCGTGACCGCTGCGGTAAACAGCATCAGATTCGGAAACGCAAGTAGCGAGGCTGGGGCGGTTTCGAGTCGGCTCAGCACGAATCGTATCACCCCGCCAACGACTTCGGCACCGAGCGTCGCCAG
>CAUJKL010000955.1 GCA_963204995.1 Planctomycetota bacterium
GCCCAACCGACTTCGCGGCCAATTTCCCCGCGGGCCAGCAGCGACTGTGCTAGTTCATAGCGAGCTTGTTGCTGCTCGGCAACGGCGACGGATCGATCGAATAGCTTTTTGGCAGCTTGCGGTTTGCCTTGCATCGCAGCCACCAGCGCCGACTCTCGGAGTGCGTGAGGCAGCTCGTTTTTAAATGACCTTGCAATCCATCGCGCGCGGCGCGCCGCCCAGCTGGCTCGCCTGAGAAGCTGCCGCTTCCGGGCCGGTACACGACCGAGTGCCTGTTCGACCTGCAATCGCCGCGCGGTGGCGAGCCACGGCACGATCGTTGCCACCCAGGCATGCCGGATGCCGGCCGTCATGGCCACCTTGAGTGCCTGTTCGAGTACAGCAGTGCCCTGCTCTAACTCGCCCGCGTAGAGCTGGCGTACGCCTTCCGCCAGCAGTACCTGCGAAGTTGTTTGCGGATCTTCTCTTTTGCGGTTGACTTCCGACTGAACGGTCGCTGCGCGAACCTGGCCGCGTGAGGCTCGCACCCAAACGTCCAGGCTCATTCCCGAAGCCTGATCATCGCCGTGTTCGAGTCCGATTCGGCGCGTGCGTTTTGCCTCTGCGACGGCACCGCGCAGATCGCCGAGCCGATAAAGGCTGAGCGCAATTTCGTACCTGGCGGTGGTCATCTCCCAATAGTCGCCTGTCCGCTCGAAAAGTCGGATCGCCTCTCGGCACTTTTCGATACACTCCGAGAAGCGGCCCTCGGCGTAGAGAACGATGCCGTGAAAACTCAGCGAGTGAGCACGGCCCCAAGTATCTCCAAATGCCTCGCGGATCTCGAGCGACTTCTCGGCGTACTTATGCCCTCGCGCGAACCAGGGAATCGCCGACATTGCCGGTCCGTGGTTGGCGTAGGCGTGGGCCAACTCTAACGTCGGGGGAAAATGTTCGGCCAAGTTCATGCCGCGTAAGTGAGCCCATAACGCGGGCAACGTCCCTTTTCCAAACCAATAAGCATAGGACAGACGACGAAACAATCGGATCTTGATAAACTCGGTTTCAGCGTGTTCAAGTGCGCGGCGGTGCGAGAACAATCTCGGAAGCATCGAGTGCATACACTGCACGAACGTCTCATAAATCAGTCGAGGCAAGGTAGAGAGATTTCCGGCGGGCAGCCGCTGCCCCAACAGACGGAGCGCACGCTCGATGCAATCCCCCGCCGTCTTCATGTCACCCTTCTTGAAGGCCAACTCTCCCAATCGTCCTTCGATCTCTGCGCTTTGAACCGGCGCTCGGGCCAGAAATGCGGCTGCCTCCAAGACCTGCGCGGCCTTATCGTAATTGCCCTGCAGCATCAAGACATCGCCCAGCCCTTCGGCGATCTGATAACGAGTGGCCTCGTCGGCTGTGGCGACGCCGCGTTGGGCGATGTTGTATTGTTGGACCGCGATCGCGAGCGAATGTTGCGAGCGAGCTCGTTCCGCTGCCTGCAGCGCATAGGGCAACGCGCGCGCACTTTCGCCAGCGGCATCGAAATGATACGCCAACTCAAAACAAGCCGTGGGCTCGTCTTGCTCCAACTGCATCGCAGCCCGGCGGTGGATCTCGCGGACTTCAACTTCCGAGAGCCGCGAGATTAACGTCTCGCGAATTCGATTGTGAACAAACACGCACTCCATACCATCAGCACGAGTCCACAATACGTGCCGCTGCTGTGCCTCCTTGACCGCAGTGAACACCTCCTTCGGTGTCTGAACGGCCAGCGTCGCCGCTAAACTCAATGAGAACTCTTTACCCAGCACCGCACCAACGGTTAGAAACGCCACGGTGCTTGGTGGAAACAAGTTAATCCGTCGTGCCAGGAAGGCGGCTGCATGCCGTGAAGACTGAACATCGTTCAGCGCGTGCGGCTCGATCTGCCACCCGTTCGCCTGCGGCACCAAGGCACCCGATTCGACGAGCCCGCGCAGTACTGCCGAGATCATGAAGGGACTGCCTTCCGATAATCGCTCGAGAAGTTGCAGAACCTCTTCCGGCAGCGCCCCTGCCATCGATATCGCCAGCTTTCTTGTGTCTTGCGCCCCGAATCGCACTAGACCGACTTTATCCAACGCACGATGCTTGCGCAGCGGATGATCGGTCGCGACTTCTTCGCTTCGAAACGCCACCAGCATTAATACGTGGCGGTTCTCGCGAGTCGCGCTGCCCTTGCTGCGCCAGTGCTCAATCAGCTTCAGCGACAAGTCATCACCCCATTGGCAATCGTCAAGGATGAGAATCGCCGGGCGATGGGCCGAGCCGAGGCTGTCCAGGAACACCGTTAGGCAATTCAACGCACGGGCTTCGCCCCAATCCGCCGGGCCGGACTGCTGCCGTGCTTCAATGCCTAAGACGCGAGCCAGTTCGGGGAGCAATACACCAATGCTTTCCTGCTGTTCATCGAGACTCGCACGAATCCTTTCCAACAGTTCCGGATCGATGCTTCCCTCTGCCAGCAAGTCGTTGACGATGCCTTCCAACGCCTGCAACGGCTTGCGACCGACGTTGTCCGAAAAGTGGCCACGGACAACGAGCGTGGATTGTTGTGATGCCCGTTGTGCCACTTCGTCCAGCAGCCGAGTTTTGCCGAGTCCCGACTCGGCTTCCACTAGCACCAAGCCACCTCGACCTCGCCGAGCGGATCTTACATGCACATCTAATAGCTGAAGGACTTTGTCTCGACCGACGAAGGCCGGTTCCGTCAGCGTGTCGCGCGAGTCGTGCAATCCGACGACAAATGCTGGCTCATGCTCGCCTCGCCGCAACGACTCGGCAACCGCCTGCAAATCACTTAACGCGCCCGCCGCCGTCTGGTAGCGATCTGCAGGATCCTTTTTCACGAGACGCTGGATCGCTTCGTCGAGCACCCTCGGCACGCGAATGCCTATGCCTCGCAGTTCCGGCACGCGCGCGGTCATGTGTTGACGCAGCACCTCGCCGACGGTATCTCCCAGGAACGGTGGTCGCCCTGACAGACATTCAAACAATACCATGCCAACCGAATACAGATCCGATGCTTCACAGACACCGCGATCCAACAGGCCCGCTTGCTCCGGAGCCATGTAGCGTGCCGTGCCCACAAACTGATTACGGATAGAGACGTCCAGTTGCGAACTGCGAGCTAAACCGAAATCGATCAGCGTGGCTCGCTCGACGGTCGGTCCATCGTTGACGATGACATTCGCGGGCTTGATGTCACGATGTAGAACACCATGCTCGTGGGCACGGCATAATGCGGACAGTATCGCGATGCCGACGCACAACGTCTCGCCGATGTCCAGCGGCTCGTTCCGCAACCGCGATTCCAGCGTCACGCCCTCGACAAACGGCATCACCAGATAGAGCAACTCATTTTGCTCGCCAACATCCAGCACGCGCAACATGGAATCGGACTCGATGTGCCGCATCACGTCCGCTTCGTGGCGAAGTCGCATGGCCGCACCCGTCGCGACGTTGCGTAGTCCAGCCGTCTTGATCACCACGGAATCACCAGTCTCGGTATCCGTGCCGAAGTAGGTCTCAATGTTTCCGCCACGTTTCACGCGCTCATCGAGCGTGTACCTGCCACCAATCCGGAGTTGGAGATTGCTATCGGCAGGTCGTTCGCTAGATGGCGTTGATGGGATTGAACTCACTCGGTGTTGTCCGTCAACCATGGCACGAACCGTAGTCACAGCGTCGCTAGACAAAGAACCTGCCGCCACTCCAGGCAGCCAACTCTGGAAAATCATCCACACTGAATCGCCGCCCCGGCTGCAATGATAATGCATTGCCGAACAGTATTCCACTCGGTTTCAACTTCCAAATACGTTCAGGACCATTAAATCTTCAATTACGAGCCGATTCGCCTCCGTTAACCCTGCCGTTGCAGAACAAACTGTAGGACGGGTCTCCTGGCCCGTCCGATTTCGCGTGAAATGGAGTTGCGTTCAGTGTTGGTGGAACTCAAGCAATATGCAATATGACGCCTGCGTGTATCCGCCCAACTGCGATCATTCCTCGTGGTTGGACGGGCCAGGAGACCCGTCCTACACGCAGTTGTGCAACTGCCGCGGTAACTTGTGCCGCCCGCGCCAAGTCTGCTGATTGGCGACATCGACGAGTGCCCGCTGAGTAGTGACCTCTGAGCGGTGACTCGGTGTCTTGAAGATGCCTTCAGATAGGGGTATAAAGATCGCAATACGTTGGCGGCGTATAGCTTGAATCACTTTGGGCTTCGGTCGGTGTTCGAATAGAAATGGCGCAGAGTTAGGCTACGGCACTCTTACCCAGGTCTTCGTGCCCCGTCGACGTTAAACTTCTTGTTCCTGAATGCTGCAATTGTGGATAGCTCAAATTCCGAACAATTGACGTTCGAGATTCTCCTCGTCGAGGACAACGTCACGGATGTGTATCTGTTCAGGGAAGCCATTAAGGACAACCCGTGGATTACCAAGTTGCACGTAGCGAACGACGGCGACGACGCAATCGACTTCCTACAACGCAACGGCAGCTACGCAGAGATGCCGCGTCCGGATTTGGTGCTGCTCGACTTGAATCTTCCGGGTACACACGGTCGAGAAGTTTTGAAGGCGATCAAAGATGACGATTCGCTAAAACGAATTCCGGTCGTCATTCTGTCCAGCTCGCAGTCGGATGATGATCGGCTTGCATGTTACAATTTGCACGCCAACGCTTTTATGACAAAAGCGTTAGACTTCGATGAACTGCAGAATATCGTCAAGGCTCTCCGCGATTATTGGTTCGCCAACGTCAAGCTGCCGCCGCATTGATCAAGTTCGTCTCGAAGCGGATCACGGTTGGCTTTGTCTCTATCAATACAAAAACGCGACAGGCGAATTGCCTGTCGCGTCAAATTCGTGTCAGCCAAGAGAAAGATCTACTAGCCCTTCTTTTCCTCTTCCAGCCGCGTGACGGTGGAAGGGATCGCATTCTCTTGCGGAGCTTCGGTTTGTTTGGGTTCATCTGCGGGCGCTGGTGTGGCGGAGGACGCGAGTTGATTCTTGACCATGTCGGCGACTTCGGTCTTGAGTTTCGCGATCTCGTCACGCACAGCCGTTTGCATATCGGAGGAAGCTGTACGTGCTGCTAACGCGGCATCCTGAGCCTCTTTCATTCCTTTGCCCATGTCGCCTTCGAACCTTGCGACGGCATCTTTGATCTGAGCTTCGGCGCTCGCGTGTAGCTTGGCAACCTTCGCTTCGACTTCTTCTCGCAACTTTGTTGATTCGGCGACAACTGCTTGCTTGGCATCGGTGTGCATCTTGGCAATCTGCTCGGCAAGTTGTTGTTCGAGCTTCTTCGTTTCAGCGGCCAGCATCGTTTGTGCCTCTTGCTGAAGTTGTGCCAAGCCAGCCGTGAGCTGGCTTTCTAGCTTCTTTCCCTCGGCTGCCAAGTGCGAGTCGAGCTTTTGGGATTCCGCCGCGACTTGAGCGTCGAGGCTCGCGCCCAGACTTGCCGCCGCAGCGCCGACTTGCCCGGCGACAGCGGATTGTATTTCGGCGGTGCGGCGAGCGCGGATACGGCCAAAAAGACCTGCCGAAGCGGTGTCGGTAAATGCCATCACGCTCAACAGCGCGAGCGCAAATAAGGTAAGTGAACTTCGCATGCCTTTTCTCCTTCGTGGGATGCAGTCGTGGACGCGTTAGGCGGGGCCGAATTCGACGCGTGCCGGGGGTGGGATTATTACGTCTAGCATAACTATTCCGGCACCGCAGTCAAATGGCGGGGAATTTTCTATTTTCCGCCTTGGCGAGCATCGAGCCTCCTGTGCCCGAGAACCTCGCGCATCCTTTATGAACATTGGTCAGACGAACGGCCGCGGCGGCATGAGAGATTTGTCAACCCAGTCGAAAAAGTCGCAGGGAACTTGTTTGGTCATACCGGTTTTGTCGCTGGCCCCTTGCAAAAGTCGCTCAAGATCCACGGTTTCAGGGACGAAACGCTTGCAGCTCCAAGCGGCCTTGGTACAGTCGAATGATAAGCAACTTTGAGAGTTCGCAACGAGTGTCGCGAGCAAAGTACACCACTGGCCCCATCCCCCCAGGCCCAGGTCCCGAGTCATGCGGAATTCGCAGAATCCTACATCCGACGAAGTCGAACACTTGCTGCTCAATGCCCAACTGCGGGACGAGCTGGAACCGTACCTCGACGAGTCGATTCACTTGCTCGACGTGCGACGCCTGCCGACGCAAGCCGAGAACGAGTTCCTGGCATCCATGCTGGCTTGGGAGCGGGCTCCGGTTCTGCCCATTAGCCAATGGTTTCTGCCTGAGCTGCGGCTGCCTCATCCCGATACGCTCGACGACGCGACGCTACGCGAACGTCTGGCCGACACAATTCAAAAGCTGTACGACCAGCGCGTCGTTCTCGACTTTACGGATCACTTGTCCGATCGTCAGCTGTACTGTGTGATCTACCGCGACATCCTGCCATCGCACGAGAAGAAGATCGATCTGCCGAAGAATTATCTGCATTGGCACTGCCTAGATGATTGCGACGACGCCGAGACCTGGCTGCGATTCTATGCGACCGATGCAGAGCGCGAGGGTTGGCAAGCGGAGACCGATCTGCCGCTGCCGCCTTCCGAACCGCCTCCGCATCCACGCAAGATGCCGCGACGACCGCAGACTTGAGTTTGCGTTCCCCGTGTCGACCGGGTAGTTTGCAATAGTTGGCATTCACCAACATCGCAATCACTTGAGGCCCGTGATGAGTACGACATCGGTAGCGAACGACGCGAGCGTTTACAATCGGCTCGCCGAGCTTGACGCGAGTAGTCCCGAATATGCAACGAAGTTCGTGGACCGGTTGTTGGATGCGGCGAGTTGCATCCGAGCCAGCGACGTTCACCTCCAGCCAACCGGGGCGGGAATCGATGTGCGATGGCGACTCGATGGCGTGCTTCAGCCGGTCGGAGTTTTTCCGCGAGGTGCAGCCGCAGATGTCGTCTCGCGAATGAAGGTGCTGGCCGAGCTGTTGACTTATCGGACGGACGTGCCGCAAGAGGGTCGCATTCGTGACCGGCGAGGCAATGTCGAGATCCGTGTCAGCACTTTTCCCACGCTGCACGGCGAACGAGCCGTGGTGCGGTTGTTCGCGGCACAGGGCGAGTATCTCCATTTGCAAGATCTCGGTTTGCCCGACGATATCTTGGCGAGGCTCAGCGAATTGCTGGCCGAAACGTCTGGGGCGATCTTGATCACGGGACCGGCTGGCAGCGGCAAGACCACCACGGCGTATGCTTGCTTGCGAGAGTTGGTGCGGACTTCCGAGGGAGGCAAGAGTATCGTCTCGCTCGAAGATCCGATCGAGAGCGCCGTCGATGGCGTTTCACAATCGCGAGTCAATCCGACAGCGGGTTTCGATCTGGCCGCTGGGCTCCGTTCTTTGATGCGGCAAGATCCCGAAGCGATCATGGTGGGCGAAATCCGTGATCGTGAAACTGCCGAAGCGGCGTTTCAGGCTTCGCTGACCGGCCACTTGCTGGTCACGACGTTTCATGCGGGGAGTGCCGCCGGTGCGATCAGCCGTTTGTCGGACATGGGGATCGAGCCCTATCTGCTTCGGAGCGGCATCTTGGGTATCTTGAGCCAACGTCTGGTCCGCCAATTATGCTCGTGTCGCGAACCGATCAGCGACGCTACCGGCAAACTCAACCTGACCGTGACACAGGCCTGGCAAGCCGTGGGCTGCGAGCAGTGCCTGGGATCGGGTTACCGTGGACGTGTAATCTTGGCCGAGCTGCTACAATCCACTCCCACCGAACTCGGCCGGGCGATCCTCTCACGCAGCGACGCCCCGCAACTCGAGCAACTGGCGATCGAAGCCGGGATGACATCCATCTGGCAACGTGCCAAGTCCGCTGTCGAAGCAGGTCGGACGAGCCCGAGCGAAGTTCGGCGTGTGCTTGGGTTCGCGAAATGAGGCTGTGAAGAAATCGTGGGATAGGCTTCCAGCCTGTCATTTTCCCCGTATTTCTGACAGGCTGGAAGCCTATCCCACCCAATAAAATCACAGCCTCGGAATGATGAACGCTGCAAGCCGTTCACGGTGTGACGGGAGCAGCGCGTCGAACATTTAGCTCGGTCGCTCCCAGCCCAAAGCCTTCTGACCCTTCGACGAAGACACGAACGTGACAGGGGCCCAGGGCATCGTTGGGGATATCAAGAGTTGTCTCAAACTCTCCGGCTCGGCACTCGAGTGAAGAAATCACCCACTGCCGATCGTTCGCATGGGCGTAGACGGTTGTGTAATCGGAGAGGGCAGCGTCTCGCGAATCATACTCGGGTCGGGCCACGAAGCGCGTCTTGAAACGATCACGACGGCAAATCAATTCGACCGTACAGCGACCGTTGACTGCGGTAGTTCCACTCACTCGCAGCGGACTTCCGGCCTGAGCTTCCGCTACCGTTGCCACGACAACTTCCCGGGGATGGTCGAGGCGGAGCAACGGATCTCCGAGCAAATTAAAAAGCAACACGTGTTCGCGTCGCTCGTCTTCCAGTAATTGTGGCGCAGGGCTGATGACGGCTGCAATGGAATCCAGTAAGTGCCGAGTGGCCTTGGCGGCTTGCTCCGACTCTTGTAACTCACGCATCATCTGACGCTTGGCATGCATCACCAACTCGCCGAGCGTTTCGCGACGCTTCACAAAGTACTGCTCCATCAGCTCATGCCCCATGACCGCCATGGCGTAGGGCATCGTAACCCGCGATCCGCAGAGCACGGCGACCGGGCCTTCCTCAGCACGCAGGAACTCCTCCCCGAGACAATCCGGCAACTCGTCGAACGAACCGGTGTAACAAGCGAGAAAGATCGCGATTGGTGATCCCGTTGTGCAGTGGATTTTCGCGACGTCGTCGGTATCGAAGATGTGATAAAAGCCACTTGGCGTGCGGACGCGATCCAATACCCGGCGCTGGCCATGCCCGATGTAAACCCAGAACAACGACCCCTCGTTCAATCGGTCGACCGTCGCCTGGTGAAAGTGGCGAGGATCGGGACAGAAGGGACTGCGCCAGCTGCCATAAGTCATCGACGTCTCGTAGGACGCCGGTATCCCTTCGGTCAACACTTTTTTCGTCGCCGTCTCGATCACGTTGTCCGCAACCGCACCAAACCCGCCGACGCCGGCCACGAAGTTCACACGACGTTGCCAGATACCAGTAGGTCGTTGCTTCTCGTAGGCGATGATCTTACGTACGATGGCCCCCAACTCCCCAGGCGAATCGGCTGACAAGCGCCCAATCGCCACATCGGGCAGCATGTCGTCGTCGAGGTCCGCGTACCAATTGTCCGTCGCGATCGTGGGCTCGGACCCCCACAAGACGTTCACTTTGGCGGTGGCTTGAAAGGTCGGCGTCGACACCGCACGAAAGGCCGCGTCGGTATAGGCGCGTGGATCAGCATCACCAACCAACACAATAGCTCGCAGTCGACCAGAAGTCGCAACCTTGCGGATGTCATCTCGAATTGCATTTGCAGACTGTTCGTTCGAGACATAGGCGAAGCGGTGCCCTTGGGCTTCGCGGTGCAGCACCCAAGGCTGCAAGGCTTCCTTGAACGAGGGCGGGCAGACCACCACCGTATCGGCCGCCGAGTCAGCGCCAAGAAGTAACAGCGAAGTAGCCAGCAGAAGTGACATGTGACCGGTATCCCAGGGATCGCTTCATTCTATACACGACCGCGTCGTGGGAGTGTATCGGGATTCGCCGTGTCCAAGCAAGGCGAACTCGTTGCCGCGGCGCAAACGACCAGCTTCACCGCAGTTGCGCACTCTTGGTTCCGTAGGGACGATGGCAAATAGCCCTGGCTTTTAGCTTTGTCATTACCCACCGTCGCTTCGCGGCTCTCGAAACGGCGCAACTTCACAACTTGCGATTCGGGTGGAGGTGGCTGGGGCTGAGTCCGCGAAGCCCCGGCTTACCATGAACTCCAATCAGCCGTGGCGTCGAAGACTCCGCCACAGCCACCCGCCCAATCAGCCGTGGCGTCGAAGACTCCGCCACAGCCACCCGCCCAATCAGCCGTGGCGTCGAAGACTCCGCCACAGCCACCCGCCCGCCTGTTTCAAGATTTGGGAGTTATAGTTCGAGTTTTGCATTTTTTTGGACTGCGGCGACTTGTCACCGCTTTGCTCTCCAGTGCGAAGCACTTTTTCCGCATCACCGCAACTTGCATTGGATAGCGAATAATTGGCTCCCAAGTCGAAAAATACCAAAGCGGCGATGAATCGTCGCACTCCAAAAAGTGCAAAACTCGAACTTAGTGATGGTGCCCGTGGTCGTGATGTTCGAACACGCCTCGATATTCTTTGCCCTCGATCGTGACGGCGACTGAAACGTCAGTGCCTTGGCCGGCCAGTTGCAAGCCCACGAGTAACTCGGGACTTTTCAGTTCGAATTGGGCCGTTGCCGGCGGGTCGCCGCTCGGCGCGACGGCGGCGAGTTTGTATTCGATGGCGTCTTCCACTTTCGCCGTGATCGTCAGGGATTCCGCGGCGATCGGGACGAGGTTCTTGGCCGCACCATCGAGCACGTACAGCGTTACCAATCCGCTCTTATCGTCGTGGGTCCACTCGATGTGATACTCCTCGTCGCCTAGCTCGACGAGATGGCCACCGTTCGGACCGGTCTCGGCGTGAGAATGGTCGTGCGCGTGGTCATGTCCGCTTGCGTCGGGCGCGACTGGCGGCGAAGTTGGCGGCGAACTTGAGTTGCAAGCAGCCACCAGCAGCACGCTGCAACCGGCGATCAAATTGCGAAGTGGTTTCCGCATCGGGACGTCTCCATCGGAGTAGTAGTATGTTTATTCCTGCAAGTCTTCGAGGTGCATCTCGAAATGCGTGACCCAAGCGTCGTTATCCTGATAGGTAATCGTTGAGATTTCGCGCAGGCACTTGGCAATCTCGAGCCCCGTGTGAACCTGATCGAGAACGGTCGCATCGACTTCTTCGCCGGATAACTCGACACCGTAGTCGACCCAAGGTGCAACTGCGTCAATCAACCCGGCCAAACTGAACCGCATTGCGGCTCCGGCGGCACCTGGATGCCTTCCGATCACGTCGCCAGCCTGATACGGTTTCTTCCCCAGTAGCCGCACGGTTGTCTTGGGGATCAGCGACAATACTAAGGTGTCGTTCGACAGGCCAGCATTCGGCGAGAATTGTTTATCGAGTCCGAACTCGCGCGGCAAACGATAGTAATAGACGGTGCCTTCCGGAAACTCGCGCGAATCCGGCAGCGGCGGTTGGTATTCCGGAATGGTTGTCGGCTCGGCGTCGTGGAGGGTATCGATCGCCTTTTGCAGGATGCGAAAATAGTCAGCCGCCGCTTCCTTGAGGAGATTTGCGTCGCTGACTCAACACACGAGCCCTAGCTCCAGCAACGGCAAAGGTGTATCCGTTGGTGCCAGCAGTTCGTGCCACTGTGTACTCGTCACTTTTGCGTCGAGAACAACGGCCATTTGCCCGTCACGGAAGGCGGGGACGACCTTGTCGCGGTTGATTTGATCCAGCTGCTTCAACAGAGAAGCCAAGTCGCCGCGAACACGCTGATAGAGATCCTGTTCGTTCGAGCCGAGGTTGGCTAAGCCAATCGTCTCGCCATAGTAAATCGCCCGCCCAATCCACTTCGAAAAGGTTTCGTAATTCTCTGGCGAGTACGTTCCGCGTCCTGCGACCAGCAGAATGGGATCACCGCCAAGGTGGTCGAGGACGGTTAGCGGCTGTGTGGCATCGAGCCCCTTTTTCTCACCCCAATTGTAGGAATAGCCTTCGTAGCCTCGGTCGCTGGTGAAGGCGAAAGTGGTCACCGCTCCTGGTTCAGGAATTGATTTTTTGAGTTGCGCAATAAGGTCTCGTGTGTCGCTCAGCAATTGCTCCTGAAGCGAAGCCTCCAACTCGGCCAGTTGGATGACCGACGTGACGAGAGATTCCAGTTGATCGAGCCGCTGATTCGATGAAGCGGCTTGTTTCATGAAAGTTTCGCTGGCGTAGGAGACAGAGCAAAGCCGTTCCTCCGAGTGCTGTCGGACGGGAGCAAGTTCCTTGCGGTTCGCCAGCACGTCCCCTTGTCCGAGCAAGGCCAGATGTTCGTTGTTGTCTCCGATCGAAATGATCAAGTACTTGTCCCTGACACCTACGGCAACCGATGCAGTCATCTTGCTGACTTTGTCGCGGAGCTCCGAAAGGTCGAATTCTGCCGACTTAGCGATCGATTCCCAAGGGATTAGCGATCCATCCAGTTCCATCGTCAGGAAGTCTCCGCCAGCAATCTTCTGACGAGACAGTCGCTGCTTTAAATTCGGCTGCTCGGCGAGAACCGTTCCGAGTAGTTGTTCGAGCCTCGCGAGTTGCGTTACTGCCGGATCGGTATCTGAAAGGCGAAAGCCAATCACGGTATCGGGAACTTTGGCCGCTTCGAGGTGCTGGACGAGAATCTGCGAGAGCTTCGTCGCAAGTTGCTCACCGGAATCTTCGCTTTCGCTGGCCGCAGCTTGATTCGCCTGTTGGATGTCGTTGAGTATTCCCAACACGTCAGCGAAACCTTCGTCTCCGTAGATGAACACTTCGTGCGATACTGCATCAATCAAAAGCTCGACCAACTGCTTATTCTCTGGCTGCTCGAGCAGCGCTTTCGCCGTTGCGAATTCACCCTGGGGGTCGTTCCATTTGGCTTGTGCTAATGCTAATCCCATTTGCACGATGGGCATCTCGCGCAACTTGGCCACCGCTCGGCTGCCGATGAACGCATCGTATTGTTCGCGCAGATGCGTAGCGCCCGCGTAGAACGAAGCGTCCGCTGGAACGAGAGCCAGTGATGCAGGTTCGTCCGCTCGTGTCGTCGGTACAGATAGCGAAGACCAGACGCAAAGCGATACGGCGAAGATGAAACGAAAAGGAGACGGCAACCTGGTAAATGCCATGATGGGTACTCGGCGAGTGTCAATTGGTCGAGCGAAGGTGACGATCGCAGTTGGCAGTTGTAGGCCATTCGATAAGGTGTCGCAAGCCTGACGATCCGGCGATCCGCCTTTGACAATCAGCCGCCACGCTAGTGCATGGCGGCTGATCGAGCCGACTTACAACAAGCCCTTCCGTGCCGCGGGAGCAGCTGGGGGCGTAGACCGGAATTAATTCCGGTCTACGAGGCTTACAACAAGCCCTTCAGTGCCGCGAGAGCAGCATCGTAGTTCGGTTCGCTGGTGACTTCAGGAACCGTTTCGGCGTAGACAACCTTGCCATCGGCATCCAGCACGAACACGCCGCGTGCCAGCAGTTTCAGCTCTTCGATCAACATTCCCCAGTTGTTGCCGAAAGTGCGATTTTGATAGTCGCTGCCGACTCGCATCGTCTTGATGTCTTCAGCACCGCAGAAACGGTTCATGGCGAACGGCAAATCCAGACTGACGGTGACGGCGTTAATCTTGTCACCGATCGCGCCCAACTCCTGGTTGAATCGCTTCGTCTGAACCTGGCAGACACCGGTGTCGAGCGAGGGAACCACGCTGAGAATCGATGGTTTTCCCTTGAGGTCTGCGTTCGTGATCGTTTTCAAACCGTCGGCATAGTAATGTAAAGTGAACTCGGGGGCCGCTTGGCCAGCTTGGACAGCTTCACCAGCAAGTGTCAGCGGATTACCTTTGAACGTTACGGCTTTGGGGCGTGACATAGGAACTTCCCTTTCTCGGTGTTGCGGGTTGCCGAATGCGGCATTTTGCGACTTTCTCGGAACGACCGAGCGTAGTATCCCGCTGCCTGCGCGAGGTATCAAGGGGGGTGAAGACCCGAGGAACGCGACGCTGAGCGGGGCTCGCGAACATTCAGCATTCGTGTTAAACCAGCTATGATTTGTCGCACTTAGACGACACCAACTTCTTCCATCCTCGCTGCCGCAGCCATCACATGCCCTTCGCATCCGAGAACTTTGACTGTCCTTGCTGTGGTGCCGAAGTTTCCGCCGGAGCAAGCTTCTGTCGCGAGTGTGGGGCGAGTGACGATTCTGGATGGAATCTGGAGGAAGAAGAAGGGTTTGCGTCCGATGACGACTTCGATTACGACGAGTTCCTCGACCGCGAGTTTTCAATTCGGCAACCGATTTCGCCTCGCGACAAACTTCGGCGAATGTTCACTGTCGCGATTATTGCGCTCGTCTGCATCTCACTCACGCTCCTGAGTCTGTTCGGAATGTAGAGTCGTACGGCACGGGCGCTTCGACGCGGCTCGCACCTCCTGTGCGCGACGCACACTTTATAACGATCATCGCAGCGGGGCAGGGGTGTGCCCCGTCGTTTGTGATGCTGAAGCACGACCTCCGAAGGGATCGAATCGGCGCGATTGTCGATGTCGGTGTCACCGCTATGGTCGGTATGCGACGCATATCTCGCGTACCTCATCGGGTTTGCCTCTGTTTACAGATCTACCGCGCTGCAAGTCGATAGTTGTCTTATTCCCCCTCGACACCCTGACTTTGCACCTCCCTCCTTGCCCCGGGCGACGACAACATGCCTTCAAAAAGCTCCGACTATCTGGCCGAAGAACGACCCACCCGTAAGCGAGCCGCGACGCCTCGCAAGCGAAGCGACGCGCTTCAAACACCCTTGGAAACCTATCTCCGCGAAATCAACGAGACCGCTCTGCTGAGCGCGGCCGACGAGCAAGAACTCGCCACGCAAATCGGCGAAGGCGATGTCCGTGCCCGTGACCGCATGGTGCGGGCGAACCTGCGGCTGGTCGTGAATATCGCTCGCGGTTATACCGGCAAGGGTTTGAGTCTTCCTGATTTGATCGAGGAAGGTAATCTCGGCCTGCTGCGGGCGGTCGAGGGTTTCGATCCCGGAGTGGGCACGCGTTTCAGCACCTACGCCAGTTATTGGATCAAGCAGTCGATCAAACGCGCGCTGATCAACTCGGCCAAAACGATCCGCATTCCCGCCTATATGGTCGAGCTACTCTCGAAGTGGCGTCGTGCGAATGCGAGACTGACCGAAGAACTTGGCCGTTCGCCCACCCCTGAAGAGATCGCTCGCGTACTTGGGCTACCCAAGAAAAAGTTGCCCATCATCAAGAAGGCCATCAAAATCTACAACTCGACACCCCAAACGGATCAATCCGAAGCCGGGTGGTCGCTGGGCGAGATGGTGATGGACGAACGGATGAAGAGTCCCGATGACGCGATGGTCGAAGCCGATGTCCTGACCACGGTCATGGGGATGCTCGACGAAATGGACTCGCGTGAGGCCACCGTCTTACGGATGCGATTCGGGCTGGATGATATGGAACCACACACGCTCAAAGAAATCGGCGAGGAGCTGGGTCTGACCCGCGAGCGAGTCCGCCAGATCGAAACGGAAGCGCTCGGTAAGCTCGGCGAAGGTCTGAGAGACCCGCGAGAACGAGACCAGGGCGATTTCCTCGACTAGGGCCGTTTAGTGACAGCGGTTGCGTCAACGTCGTAGCCGGATTCGTGAGATCGGACGAACCTCGTGAAAAGGCTCACGACTTCCGCCACCGCCCTCTCGCAGCGCCTTCGAAGTGTCCACCTCACTTCGAATCTGCGGATTCGCCATGCAAAACAGCCAATTCATATTGCTCCCTGGGCTCGATTGACAGGTTTGAAAGTTCACCGATACAATTCGACTCCTCAATCAATTGAAACGTGCAAACGACGAAGGAGATCGTAATGGCCGGTAATGTTCACGAGTTTACTGACGACAATTTTGACGGCGAAGTCATCCAGGCTGCTGGGCCGGTACTCGTTGACTTTTGGGCACCCTGGTGCGGACCGTGTCGTCAGATTGCTCCGATGATCGATGAATTGGCGAAAGAAAACCTGGGCTCGATCAAAATCGGCAAGATGAACATAGACGACAACCCGGGCGCGGCACAGAAATATGGGGTCAGCAGCATTCCAACGTTGATGCTGTTCAAGAACGGCGACGTGAGCGAGCGATTTGTGGGTGTGCAACCCAAAGCTCGTCTACAACAGTCACTCGACGCCGCCAAAGGTTAATCTCGCGTCGTTACGCGGTATCGAAGATTGCAGAATCGGGTGAGATCTTCCGAAGTTGATCTGCCATATACCGCTTCACGTGAGTCGTGGTCTTCAACTCAAGCGCGTGGTGTAGAACGCTACGCGCTTGAGCGATCGACACGTTGCTGGCAAGTTCCTTGATCGACGGAATGAACGCCGGACTCATGCTAAAGCTGCGTAGTCCCATTCCCAGAAGCAACACGAATGTCCTCGGCTGGCTGGCCATTTCACCGCAAACGGTGATCGGCGTGGCGTGAGCGTGGCAAGTGCCAATCACATTCGTGAGCAGACGTAAGACGGCGGGGGCCATCGGCTGGCAGAGATGGCTGACTTTGGGATTATCCCGGTCAGCAGCCATCAGGTACTGCACCAAATCATTCGAGCCGACCGACACGAAGTCGATCACGGGCAGGATTGTATCGATCGCAATGGCTGCGGCAGGTACCTCGAGCATCATGCCGAGCGGCACATCAGCGTAGTCTTTGCCTTCCTTCGCGAGACGCTGTTGTGCTCCGCGAACAATTTTTCGAATTCGATGACACTCGTCAAGCATCGTGATCATCGGGAACAACAGGCGAATCGTTCCGCCATGCTTCATGGCGTAGTGCGAGGCACGTAGCACCGCCCGAATCTGCGTGCTGAAGAATTCGGGGTGCTCAAAAGACAAACGGATGCTGCGCCAACCTAAAAAAGGATTGGCCTCTTGATGGTGGTGGCCAAGGTAGGGGACGGTCTTGTCTCCACCTATGTCAAGCGTGCGAATAGTAATGGTGCATTGGGGGCTCGCGTCGACAATTTGCTTGTAAATCGCCAGTTGCTCTTCCTCATCGGGTACGTTCGGATGAGTCAGATACATATACTCGGTGCGGAAAAGCCCAACGCCGGTGGAACCCATCTTGGTCGCGGTCGTCGCATCCGCGACTCCGTTGATGTTGGCGAGCAGTTCGAGGCTGACGCCATCCGCCGTTCTTGCAGGATCGTCACGGTTATCAGCGAGTATGTCACGCAGATGCACAAACTCGCGTTCCAACTTGAGATACGCACTTCGAGTTTCTGCATCGGGGTCGACGATTACAACGCCCTCGCGACCGTCGACAATGATGGTGTCGCCCGTGGTTACCTGTCTCAGGATTCCACTAATGCCAGACACTGCCGGGATGCCACGGCTCCGGGCGATGATCGCAGCGTGACTCGTCTGGCTTCCGGCCTGGGTCACGATACCTCGAACGTCCGTG
>CAUJKL010000956.1 GCA_963204995.1 Planctomycetota bacterium
GGAGGCTTGCCGTGTTCCTCACCACGAGGCAATTCTGCCGGGGTCGCCCATGCGAGAAAGACGCACCGTGGTAAATACAGGGAATCGACCCTGTCGCGACAACGGGGAGGGAGAGGGACGCCTCTCCCTTACCCACTAAAAAGATTGCTGGCCGATCGCAGCAGGCGGAACTAGAATAAAAAACGGGGGTCTCTGACGTGCCAACTCCACATTGGCGAACTGAATGGCCAGGGGCAAGGCAACCATCCCGTCGACTCGCGTCAGAGACCCCACGGGCCAGTACTTGTACCTCTAAAGCACGCTGTGCGCCAGTTCTTGTAAATTATTTCAAGTCGCGCCTCAAGCGATTACGCAATCAGTACTTACGTAAATTAGCACGACACCAGCGACAGTTAGGTGGCTAGCGGGGTCTCGTCGTTTCCTGCGAATCAGTATCGAGCTGCAACACATTTCCTGCTCGACGCGTAGCGAATCTCAACATCCGCTCGCAAAGTTCAGGAAAATGCCGATAGAATCTGTTGCAGAAAGCAGCAACCTGGACCAAACTGCCGATGGAATCGAACATTCAAATCCCCGAATCGGCTCGACGCGTGCTGATTTCCAGGAATCCGAAAGCCGGTGCGAAGTCGGGGCTCCCGGTCGTCGAGCGGCTGTCCGAGCTGCTTGCGTCGCAGGGATTCCTGGTCGAGACGCTGACTGACATCGACGAACTGTCCAGTAAATCAGGTCAGTTGCTGCGGAGCGGCGAGCTGCGATGTGTCGTCTCAGCCGGTGGCGATGGAACGATCGCATTGTTGGCAAACCGCCTGCCGAGAAATACGCCGATCGCTGTTCTACCGCTGGGAACAGAAAATCTGCTCTCCAAACACTTGCGGATGCGAGGCGATCCGGCCGAGGTTTGCCGCACGATTTGTGACGGACGTGCCGCGAAGTTCGATGCTGGGAAAGCAGGGAACCAAGTCTTCCTGATCATGGCGGGATGCGGCTTCGACGCAGAAGTCGTTCGTCGCCTACACAACGATCGCACCGGGCACATTCACCACCTCTCTTACGCCAAGCCGATTTGGGACTCGATCCACAACTACGACTACCCGGAACTGCGAGTCCATTGTGAGATTCCAGCATCCGACTCGGCACCGGCTCGCACGCAGAAGATCACCGCGCGGTGGGCGTTCGTCGTCAACTTGCCTCGTTATGCCGGCGGTTTGAGGATCGCCCCCGATGCCGTTGGCAACGATGGATTGTTGGATGTCTGTACTTTCAAAGATGGGTCGCTATGGAGCGGACTGCGATATCTGAGCGGGGTTATCCTGGGGCAGCATGCGTCGTGGGACGATTGTGTGACTGTCCGTGCGGCGAAGATTCGAATTGAGTCTGACTCGCCGGTGCCGCTCCAGCTGGACGGGGATCCCGGCGGTTTTCTGCCGACGGAGATTGAAGTGTTGCCCGATCACTTGACGTTGCTGGTGCCGCAGTGATCCCGCGATTCCTGCGCACGAAGTTGACTCGTGCGGGTGCGAATCAACAGGGTGGCGGACCTATTCGAGTAGTCAAACTCGATTGAACTCTCGTATCCGGGCGGGAGGCTGGGAACGATTAGCGATTCGACTATGATACATCGCTTACCGAACCGTTCGTAGCCTTTGCAAAGGTATCTCAGTCGTGCCCGAGAACTTCGCCCAGGTCGGGCCCTACCAGTGCGGAAAGGGGCACCCGCTCCTGTTGATCGCTGGCCCCTGCGTGTTGGAGAGCGAATCGCTCACGCTTTCGATCGCCGAGCGGTTGGCTGAAATTGCCGGAAAACTTCAGGTACAACTCGTCTTCAAGGCGTCGTTCGACAAGGCGAATCGCACCAGCATCGACTCCTTTCGAGGCGTGGGACTCGACGCCGGCATGGCGATCCTGCGGAAGGTGCGCGAGGCGACCGGGTTGCCTGTCACCACGGACATTCACGAGTCCTATCAAGCTGCGCCGGTCGGTGAGGCCTGCGATTTGATCCAAATCCCGGCCTTTCTTGCTCGCCAGACCGATCTTTTGGTGGCTGCCGCTCGTACCGGAAAGGCAGTAAACGTAAAGAAAGGTCAGTTCCTCGCCCCTTGGGACATGCGGCATGTTGTCGGAAAGTTGGTTGCATCCGGTTGTCGTAACGTATTGCTCTGCGAACGTGGCACATTTTTTGGCTATGGCCGGCTGGTAAACGACATGCGGGCTATCCTTCAGCTGCAAGAACTCGAAGCCCCCGTCATCTTCGATGCAACTCACAGCGTCCAGGAGCCGGGTGGCTTAGGTGCGACTACCGGCGGCAATCGAGCGATGGTCGAACCGCTCGCCCGCGCGGCGGTTGCCGTTGGTGCCGATGGCCTGTTCTTTGAAACACATCCCGACCCCGCGTCCTCACCCAGTGACGGACCAAATATGATTCCGCTGGACGAGTTTTCGCCGTTGATCGAACGGCTGCTAAGGCTTCGAGCGACTGTGGAGACACTTTGTTGATGTACTTGTTTGCCAAAACCTTGTGTTCGCGAAGAGCCCCTGAGTCGCTGCTCGGCTTATTGCTTGTCTGCTCATTGCTGCCACTCATTGGCTGCTCGCGGGGCGCTGGAGACCGCCGTCGTCCTACCGCGACAGTCGCTGCAACGTCTGCCTCTCAAGAGCAACTGCTTCGCGCGATGGACAATCTAAGCCGTCCGAGCGAGTTCGATCGCGAACAATCGCTTGCAGCCACTGCGTATGACTTGAATCGTTGGCTGGAAGGGCAGGAGCCCGATCCAGACTGGAAAGTCGACCCGATGACCAGTCGACTGCCGCGCGAGATTCGTGATAGCGACTTACTTGACGGCGTCGGCAAATGGTCATTCAGCATCGATGATGTTCGCGCGATGCAAGAAGCAACGCTGCTGCGAGATCTCTCCGCCTGGGTGTCGAAGCAGCCGATTGGCGAGCGGTTCCGATCCTGGCTGAAGGGACAGGCCGAGACGTTAGACGATTTGCAGCGTGAGAATCTGGCGACCGCCGAGCGGCTGTTTGATTGGACCGTGCGGAACATTCAGCTCGAGTCGACAACGCCATATCCCGATGAATCGGTCGCACCAAGTGCTGGGGGCGAGCAGAGTCGCGAGAAAAAGATTCCGGCTCCACAACGGGCGGTTCCTGGCCCTGGTTACCGATTTCCAACTTGGGAAATCTTGCAGTACGATTTCGGCGACGCACTGCAACGTTCACGCATCTTCATCGAAACAGCTCGGCAGCAAGGGATCGATGTTGTCTATCTTGCGCTGCCCGGAAACACCGTTCCCCCGAGACCAAGACCGTGGCTGACCGGAGCTTTAATCGGCAGCGAACTCTATCTGTTCGATAGCGAACTCGGGTTGCCGATCCCAGGTCCAAATGGCGTTGGCATCGCGACACTCTCGCAAGTTCTCGATAGCCCCGAATTGATCGCTGCCTTAGAAGTTGATGGCCAGAAGTACCGGTTCGCACACGACGAACT
>CAUJKL010000957.1 GCA_963204995.1 Planctomycetota bacterium
CACGGCGAAGCAGAGGTGAATCCAGAGGCTGTAGTCCACGATGTTGGACGCGTAGTACGGTGACGCTTCCGCCAACGACCGCCAGTCCTTGGTGACGAACCGCATGTCGATCTCGAAGGCGGTGACCGCTACCAGCAGAACTGCGGCCAGTGCGAGCTGAAGGCGTTTATGCCACTCGCATTTATAGGTCTCGCCCGGCTGGCGAAATTTGACCAGATAGATGCTCCAAGCCAGCACCGGAATCACGGCAAACAAGGCGACAAACACAAAATCGAGCATCACCGAGCCGCGTGTCGGCAGGAATCCGTGAAAGTCGTTTGCTATCTGGCCCAAAAAAAACACGGAATTACCTCAACTTGCGAGCTGAATCCTTGAAAAGGTCACTCCGATTCTAGCGATGGCCAGCAAATCAGCGAACCGGGTTAAGCCGCGAAATCGAGGGGGCGCTCGCGCGGGAATCGCGACATCGTAGTCGCATTGCTCCGCAATGCAGACTCCAGCGCAGAGTCCACGTTGCGAAGCAACGTGACTACGGCATTACGCGCTGTTTTGGGCCAAGTAGCAGTAGGGTCCGCTGTGCGGACCGTTTTCCGTGTAGTCCGCACAGCGGACCCTACACCTACCCTGCTGCCGCCCTGAAGTTGTGGCGAATCTGGTCGAAATTCGCCCTTTCGCTTGATGCACAGCGTTTTCCCAGACTCTATAATCGAACCTTTGCGAACCGGTGCAAAGCCTACAGCGGGAATAACCGATGCCAACTGCTACACAACCACGTCAAAAGCGAGCGACCAGCCGACGCAAGGTCGCTCGCCCCCGCCGCCCGCGAAAACCCAGCAAGCCACTGCGTATGAGTTCGCCCGAATCCCAACGGACCTTGATCGACGAGATCGACGACCGGCAAGAAGCCCTGCTAAACGATCTGACGGCTTTGAATGCCCGCGTTGAAGCATTGCTGAACGACTGCCTGGCCGCCCGTGAAGAGCAGCGTCTCGCGGAAGAAGCGGATACAGGTGAAGCAGCCGTCAGCACTCCGCCCGAAACGAAGCGGGGCGACAACTTCCGCCGTCAAGATCAAGTGACCAGCGGCGCTACTCTCGCCGGTCCAAATGTCCTGATTTCCCAATCGCCCGCAGCAGCCTCAGCCCCACAAGAATGCTAACGAAGCAGCCACTGAGTCCCAGGATCGAGAGCTTCTCTAAGCCAAAATAGGTGTTCTCTGGGAAGATCAATGGCGGAACCTGCTGGCTGAGCATCAGCGCCGAGCCCAGGAACAGCGAACTGGCCATCATCGCCAGCACGAGTCGATTCACGGACGGGCCGAGTCCGCGGTGATCGAGATGCACATCGAACTCACCGGCTTGAATTTGTTCGAGAATCTCTCCCAAGCGACGCGGTACGATCTCGGCCAGCTGTTCCAGCTCGAAGTACACGCGTCGTGCCTTTCGCAGTTGCCGCGCCGGCGACAAACGTCGCAGCAGCATCTTGCGTTGGAACGGACGCATGACTTCCATCAAACTGAACTTAGGGCTCAGCATCTTTGTCGTGCCTTCCAACGTCACCAGCGTCTTGATCAGCAGCCCGACTTGCGGTGGCAGCGAGATACGGTGACGGTGAATGATCTGCGTCATATCGGTTAGCGCTCCACCCAGATCGAACTGGTCGAGCGATTGAGTGGCGTAGTGCCCCACGAAGTCCGCGATATCGATCGCCAGTGCGCCTTCATCGAGGCCCGGCGGAATCGTGCCGACGCGTTTGATCAGCGAGGCCAAGATCGTCACGTCCTGATTGACGATCGCGAGCAGCATCTCTTCGATATCTTCCCGCAAGCGCTCGTCCAAGCGTCCGACCATGCCAAAGTCAAGCAAGCCAATCACGTTGCCCGGCAGAACGACAATGTTGCCCGGATGTGGGTCGGCGTGATAGAAGCCATGCATAAAGATCATGTCGAGATACAATTCGGCCCCGCGCCGTGCGACTTCGGTCAGGTCGATTCCAGCGGCGATGAGCTGCGCGGTATTTTCGAGCTTCGTCCCGTCGATCCGCTCCATCGTCAACACTCGAGCCGTACAAAGTTCCGTGATCGGTTTCGGAATGCGAACGAACGGATTGTCGGCCAATTGAGTTTCAAACTGCTGCAGGTTGCGTTCTTCTCGGCCAAAGTCCAGCTCGCGACGCAGCGTCCTCGCCATCTCAGCGACGGTCGCGACCGGCCGATACGGCGAGAACTCGGGGATCATTTCCGCCAGCTGCGCGAGGCCTCCCAGCACATCAAGATCCTCGCGCACGACGCTTTCGATGCCGAGATGCTGGACTTTGACGACGACGTCCTCGCCCGTGGCTAACCGCGCGGCATGGACCTGGCCGATCGACGCCGACGCTATGGGTTCGTCGATGAATTCGGCGAAAAGCTCTTCGACCGGTTGACCCAACTCCTCCGTGATCAATGCTCGAATCTTGTCGGGAGGATCGGCAGGGACATTCGATTGAAGTTTGGCGAGTTCGTCGGCCAGCTGAACTCCCACGACATCCGGACGCGTGCTCAGCAATTGCCCCAACTTGATGAAAGTCGGCCCGAGTTCCGTCAACGCAAGTCGAATCCGCGCCTCCCTGGTATGCCTGGCGATCGCTTCGCCGTCGCGAGCCTTCAACGCATCCTTGATGAATTCCAGCTTGAAAGTGCTGATCCAGTCAGCAAGTCCATATTTGCTGAGCACCGTGATGATCTCGGTCCAGCGTCGGACATTGCGATAGATTTGCGGGATAGAAGTGATTTTCATGGGATTCCGCCAAGCTGCTGCCTTGGTTCGATTCTAGCTGCGGTGTGCCGCTTTCGCCATTCGGTGCCGCAATGTTCCTCAAGCAGGTTCGCATTGACATTGACCAAGCTCACCGAGATAATCCCCGCCCCTGTGATTAGATCCTCGGCAGGCATTGGCCCCATGCGCGCGACCCCAGCAACAACGACACTGCTAGCTCTGTGCATTTGTGCAATGGGTTCGTGGTCGAGTCGAGCTGACGAAATCCCGCCGCCCATGCTCGAGTCGTCGGTTGCACCGCAGCGTATCGGCGTTCCGACGATACCCCAGACACTGCGACCTGCGCATTGGTTTCATTCGGACCCGAATGACCCCGCTCGTAGCACTGGCATCGGCAAGCCGCTCAAGGGAACGAGTTGGAGGAATCGACCCTTTCATGTCGGTTGGATGTTTGGCGGCCTCATCGGCGATGAATTGATCGCAGGCGAGATCGATCAAAAGGACGGGCTGTTCGGCGGATACCAGCTCGGCTGGGACTTCGACCATTACTGGGGAACGGAGTTACGGTTCGCGTTCAGCAAACCGGAGCTGACGAATTTGCAAACCATGATGCCGTTGCCCTCGGGTACGGACAAGTTCTGGGATCTGAATCTGCTCTATTACCCGTGGGGCGATGCCAAGTGGCGCCCGTTTGCGAGCGTGGGACTAGGCGTCGCCAGCTTTCGCGTCGAAGACGGCAATCAGTTGCTGGTCGACGACAGCCTACTTACGATTCCATTCGGAGTCGGCGTCAAGCACTTGTATCGCCCGTGGTTGGCGTTGCGGACCAGCCTTGTGGATAATCTGTCGATCGGTTCTGCCGGGCTCGAGACGATGCACAATGTATCGCTAAGCTTCGGTGTCGAAGTACATTTTGGCGGGCCGCGAAGCACTTACTTCCCATATCACGGTGGTGGCCTGATCTGGTAAGTATGCGCCTCTAAGCGAATTGTGCGGGCTGACGTAGCGGCTGGACGCGTGGCGGGTGGCTGTGGCGGAGTCTTCGACGCCACGGCTGATTGGAGTTCATGGTAAGCCGGGGCTTCGCGGACTCAGCCCCAGCCACCTCGTTTCATGAAGTTATTCCCTGGACGAACCTAAGCGAATTGTGCGGGCTGACGTAGCGGCTGGACGCGTGGCTGGTAGGTCTTCTTAATCTCCAGAATATCCGGCATGGCCCGAAAGAATGCATCGATCATTTCTGGATCCCATTGCTTGCCCGCGCCATCTTTGAGAATCGCTTCGGCCTTCGCCAACGGCATTCCATTTCGATAAGGTCGGTCACTGGTCATCGCGTCAAAAGCATCGGCGACTGCTAGAATCCGTCCATCCAGCGGAATGCGGTCACCAGCCAGGCCATCGGGATAACCTCGACCGTTATGGCTCTCGTGGTGGTGTAAGACACCCGGCAACACATAGTTGAGCGGTTCCAAGTCCTGGAGAATCGACCAGCCCTTGTCCGGGTGCTGCTTGATCTCCTCGAATTCATCGTCGGTGAGTGCATCCGGTTTGCGAAGAACCGCATCGCGAACGCCGATCTTGCCGACGTCATGCAGCAGCCCGGTCAGATACAAACGTTCGCAGTAGTCCTCGCCCAGACCAAGTTCCTCGGCTAGCCGCTTGCCATACAACGCCACGCGCTCGCTATGACCGCGAGTGTATTCGTCTTTGGCTTCGATCGCCGAGACCAACGCCCGAACCATGCTGACGAGCAACTCTTCCCGCTCGCGGAACAGCTCGACGTTGCGGGCGTGAGTCGCCAAGATGGCGGCCGACGAGCTCATCAAGGTCGCTTCGTGAGTGCCGAATTCGAGGTAGCTCACTTCCCAAGGAAGCTCCTCGATGTTGATGTTTCGCTCGTTGTTTCGATTCAACGCCAGCAGCCAGCCGATGAATTCCGCGCCGTTCACGATCGGGACAATAATGAAGCTGCTCACACCAGGAAAGTCTTGCGCCTCAGCAGTGCCTTCAAAATTATTCTTAACGACCGGTTGGATTTCGCACTGGGCGCGATAGCGTTCGACTAGTCGCTGGCAGTCCCGTGGCTCGATACATCTGGCCCCCGCCCACACGATTGGCGAGCCGACTTGAACGTCGAATTCATCGCCTTCGGCAGCGTGTTTCTCGGCCGCAATTAGTATCAGCCCATCTGCTTCGAGCAGCGGTTTGAGAGTCGGCAAAACGGTTTCGGCCATCGCGGTGAAGTCGAACGACAACTCCGAGATCTCCAACAGTTCCGCCATGCTGCGCAGAAACGTCAGTTCTTCGAAGTCGTTCGTCACCTGACGGAGAAACGCTTGGTTCTCGTGGCGCAGCGATACCAGTTCGGCTTGGCTCTGGATGTCACGCTGGAAAAAGTCTGCGAGCTTCTGTAACCATCGCGAGTTTTCGCCAGCAAACTTCCGCACGGCGACGAGCGCCTTGCGGCTCGCACGCGGAATCGGGACTGCCAGCAGCGTTCCACTTACTGTCTCGGCTGTCACGGCGTGTTTCGTTTGAGCGGCTGAATCGAGCAGCTTGCTGAATTCGGCGTCATCCTTGGCCTCAGATAAGACGTGATCGGACACCCCGTCGTTCGTCAGGCGGTGCCAATGATCGGCACGAAACCAAAACTGAAAGTCGCCATTGAAGGTCTCGAACAACGAGGCCTGTATGCCTGCCAGCGTCTGCTGATCGAATCGAATCGGGCTTGTCGCGTTGGCGGCCATGTGAAATTCGCTTCTACTGAGAGCACGTACGTTGGCTTCGAGATGTGTCGCGGATTGCGGCGCACAAACAAGAGGTCTAAACAATGTTAGGTCAGAAAAGCGTAGGTCACGAAGCGACGCAGTCAATTCGGGGGTTTTATTTGGACGCACGGCGGGCCTTGATCGTCACTTTCCGAAAAACGCTGGCAACCGCCTTCGCAACCCGAATCGAAAGCGAGGAATTGAGGCGGGAATCAGCGCCGACCTCGCTCACGCTTTGGGTTACGATCAAGGCCCGCAAGGCGGAATACTCGAGTGAGCAGATGCCTCGCCAAAAAAACTCTCGAAAAAATCTGACTGACAGAATCATAACCTATGGTTTAGGAGAACCTCGAAATAGGGTCTCTGAGCCTCTGGTTCACGAATGCAAGGTATTTCACAAGTCGCCCGAAGTTCGGGGCAAACAAAACGAAGAGGGGAATCCGTATCATGTCACGCAAGAATGGTTTTACGCTGGTTGAGCTGGTAGTGGTCGTGTTGATCCTGGGGATCTTAGCCGCTGTGGCAGTGCCTAAGATCATTAACAATGGCGATGATGCGGCAGACTCAGGCGTCGCTCAAACGCTCGCATCGATTCGTGACGCCATCGAGCTCTATCGGACAAAGGCCAATGCGGGTGGCTACCCGAATGGAGATGCCACGCAAGTTCGAGATAAGCTCCTTCCGTCTCTTCGTGGATCCGTCTTTCCAAAAGTGAAAGTCGGTGGGCTGAACAGCAATGTCATTAAGATTGCCACGCCATTGGCGATCAGCACTAATGGCGAAGGCTGGGTTTACGATCCCACCACCGGCGAAATCATGATCAACTCCAACACCCTCAACGGTGCAGGAATCAAGTATTCGGAGCTGTAGGCGAAGTTGTGAGCGTGGGTAAGCTGTTCCGGTTCTGACGGTAGTACGTGAGAACCGGATCAGAACGATTGTTACATAAATGACAAAGCCGAGGGTCGCAACGGCCCGATGATTTAGAACAGATCGATCGTGTGCGCCGCCTTCGCGTTGCGGCGCGGCGACGTCCGGTCGATACAGACACGGAAGAGGGTGGGGGGATGAGCAATTCGGACAAGCATATTCTGGTGGCCGAAGACAACGCGGCGTTGGCCAGCGTCGTCCGGTTTAACTTGGAACGAGCGGACTTTCGGGTCACTGTTGCCTGTAACGGCCGCGTGGCCTGGGAAGCCGTACAGGAAGAGACATTCGACCTGATCGTCACCGATCAACAAATGCCCGAGATGACCGGTTGTGAATTCTGCGAGAAGCTGCGAGCTGTCGAGGAATTTCGCCACATACCGGTCATCATGCTGACCGCTAAAGGCATGGAGTTGGAGCTTCCGCGATTGAAGGTTGAACTGGGGATTGCTGCTACGTTTTTGAAGCCCTTCAGTCCGCGAGAGATTGTCAAAGCAGTGGAAGACCATTTGGAAGCAGTCAGCGAACCCGTTTCGCCGTAACGGAGGCTGAAGGGGTGAGGCGAGTGCATGTTAGGAAACTCCGTCAAAGTTGAACTGCCCCGTCGAGTGGTGGCCCTCTACCTGCTCTGTTCACTCATTGCCTTTCTCTGGCTGGTCGCGAATGCCGTCTCCGTTACGAAGTCGATCGTTCGCAGCAACACCGAAGGTGACCTGCTCGCTTATATCCGGCATTCCGCCACGCTAACGACGATTGATTTGGCCAAGAATGGCGATGCCCATCTTCAGGCACTGGTGGAGCGATTCTCGCGTGAACGGGATCTGCTCTTTTGTGCATTCGTCGGTCACGACGATACATACATCGCCCACTCGTTGAAGCGGCGGGTTGGTCACACGCATCAAGTCGACAACGGAATCACGACACGCCACGAAGAGATCGAGATCGTGCGGTACACCAGCGGTTCGCTAAAGATCCGCGAGTATCGCTCGCCGATTCAACTCGACGAGTTGGCGGGCAGGCTGATCGTCGCGAAGACCGAACCGACCATTGACGACACGCTTCAAGTGACCTCGCAACATGCCTTCGTCGTCCTGTGCGGCCCGCCGTTGCTCATCGCCTTGTTTGGCTTCACTCTCTATCGCCTCGTCAGCCCGATGGCGGCCATCGATACCCAGCTTCGCCAAGCCGCGGTTGCGGCCACGGTTGCGGATCTTCGACTAACGCCCCTTCAATCGCGCGGCCCGAGCGTCTTGGGCTGGAATCGAATCGTCCGCGAGTTTCAGAAGGAGAACGCGTCGACCGGTCTCGATCAACGATTGAGTGAGGCAGTGCAATCGCTTCGTCAGGGAAAGTCCGACGATGTCCTGAACAGCCTGACCGACGGAGTGGCGGTGAGCGACCAGAAAGGAATGATTACCTTCGCAAATCAAGCTATGGCCGCGATGTTCGCCAGCGACTCGCAGCCGGAGAGTTTGTGCGGTCAAGACGTGGCGAGCGGCCTTGGTCTCGATGCAGAGGAAGAAGTCAGTTCCTCGCTCTTCGATCCCGATCTCTTTGCGCGGCACGTCGTCGAAGAGTTGGAACGCGGCGCGGGTGAATCCAAGCAGTTCTTGCGAATTGCCAGGACACCGATTCGCGCTGCGGAAGGCACAAGCAGTTCCGGACACGTGTGGACCGTGCGAGACATTACGCAGCAGAAACTGGCCGACGCGATGCGAGACCAGTTCCTCGACAATGCCACGCACGAACTGCGGACTCCGTTGGCCAATATCAAGGCCTATGCCGAAACGCTTTCGTTGGGCGACAGCCTGGACGTCGAGTCTCAGAAAGAGTTTTGCAACACGATCAACATCGAGGCGACGCGGTTGGCTCGCTTTATCGACGACTTACTCAGCGTCAGCAGCATGGAAGCCGGCTCGCTCACGTTGAACAAACAGGGCGTCGATTTGCAGCGATTGTTCGCCGAAGTGATCAGCAAGATCAAGCCCCAGATGGATCAAAAACAACTCGAGTTCGAAACGATCTTCCCGGCCAAGTATCCGCAGGCGAAATTCGACAAAGACAAACTCAATGTTGCCTTGGTGAACCTGCTGGGCAACGCAGCCAAGTACACGCCCCATGCGGGGCGAGTGCGGTTCGAGGTCAAGACGACGAATACCCAACTCAGGATCGAAGTCGAAGATACCGGTGTGGGAATTTCCGAAGAAGAGCTGCCCCGCATCTGCGAGAAATTCTTCCGCAGCGCGAACCCCAAGGTCCAGGCCGTCACCGGGACGGGACTCGGGCTGTCGATGGCTCACGAAATTATCAAGCTGCACGGCGGCGACTTGACTATTCAAAGCAAACTCGGCGAAGGAACCACCTTCACCGCAACCTTGCCATTGGAGTAACGCCTGGCATATGTTCAAGCACGCGAAACAAGGTGCCATCAATGTCATCAACGGAACGCTTCCGCTGACCGGCGACGCTTTGGACCTGCTGGACGGTGCTTTCACCGAATGCTTGAACGAAGGTCAGCCGCGCGCAGTCCTCGACTTGCGCAACATACCCTTGATCGATAGTGCTGGCTTGGAACGCTTGCTCGACCTGCGAGACCGCTTTCAAAAAAAGACGGGAGTCCTGAAGCTCGCGGGAGTCAACCCGCTGTGCCACGACATTCTCACCGTCACCGGCGTGGCGTCACATTTTGAAGTCTTTCCCGAAGTTAGTCAGGCCGTCGGGAGCTTCATCTGATGAGCACGGCCACGAACATTCCGGAAGCCAACGAATCGCCTTCACTCCCGGTCACGATCACGCCCTCCGCGACTCGCCCCTCGCGCCGACGCCGGATGCCGCTCGGCGAGCAACTGGTCGAAGCGGATCTGCTCACTCGCGACGAGTTGGAAGACGCTCTGAAGCTTCAAGTGTCGAAGGGTCAAAAGCTCGGCGAGATCTTGTTGGAACTCGGCGTCATCACGGAAGATCAGATGCTGCCGTTCATCCACCGGCAGCTAGGCATCCCGTCGGTAAAGTTGCGAGAAGGTGTGATCGACCCAGCGGTCGTTCGGATACTGCCTCGTGAAGTCGCCGAGGAGTTAACGGTGCTCGCCATGTTCAAGGTGCGAGGTGTCGTCACAATTGCGATGCCGGAGCCCGAAAACCTCGAGCAGCTGGACGAACTGGAACGAATCACCGGATTGAAGGTACGCCCGGTCTTCGCCTTTGCCAGCAACATCCAGCGGATGATCGTGCGGGCCTACGAAGAGGACTTCGCAGTCGATACCGTCACTGCGGATATGGACGAGTCGGCGGTCGAATTACAGAACGAGGCGAGCGACCTCGATCTGTCGTCGGTCGAGTCGATGGTCGACGGCAGCCCGGTCATCAACCTGGTGAACTATCTGATCCTGCAATCACTTCGCAAAGGCGCGAGTGATATCCATATCGAGCCAACGCGAAAA
>CAUJKL010000958.1 GCA_963204995.1 Planctomycetota bacterium
GAGCCATCGGCGGAATTCGTTTCAAGCTGACCCGCCAATGGTTCCGCGTTGATACAATTCAGCACGTGGCTTCGTTCTACTTGAAGCTCGTGGCAACGCTCACGAAATAACTTCCCCGTTTTTCGTGCAATCATCACGACGGAGCGTGATGGCTACTTTGGAGTTGCAGAAGTTATTTCGTGAGCGTTGCTGGCAACTTCACTCGACACTACAACGCGAATCGCGGAACACTAACACCAATGACCATTCGTATCGCCTGCTTGGGCGGCATCTATAACAACTACCTGGCGTTGGAAGTTGCGGTTCGTGATGCGCGGCGGCGAGGCGTGGATGCGATGTACTGCCTGGGCGATATGGGGGCGTTTGGGCCGCATCCGGATCGTGTGTTTCCGCTCTTGCGCGACAATGACGTCCTGTGTGTTCAAGGGAACTATGATGATTCCATCGGCAACGCACTGGACGATTGCCAGTGTGGCTACACCGATCCGCGCGACAACCACTTTGCTCAGATCAGTTATGACTACACGCTCGCCAACACTTCGGCGGAGCATCGTGCCTTCCTTCGCTCACTGCCGAAAGAGAGACGCTTCGACCTGGGCGAACTGCGTGTTCTGCTGTGTCACGGCAGCCCACGGAAGGTGAATGAGTTTCTCTGGGAATCGACATGCTCGACGCACTTTCTGGAGTCGCTGTCGAGCGAGCACAGTGCCGATGTCATTGCGGCCACGCACACCGGTATCAAATGGCATCGGTCGCTCGCGGCGAACCGACACTTTGTCAACGTCGGAGTGCTCGGGCGGCCCGAGAACGACGGGACCACGAATGTGTGGTATACGATTCTGGAAGTCATCGAGGATGGCAACCTTCAGGTGACCTTCGTGCCGATCGAATATGATCACCGACGACTCGCCAACGAGATGCGTGACGAGGGACTGCCGCACGAGTTTATCGAAGCGGTCCTCACTGGCTGGTGGACGACTTGCCTGGAAGTGCTTCCGGCAAAGGAGCGTCGTCGGGGCGTGGCATAAATGCAACACGAGGGATTCGCTCGCCGATGCCACGCGATTGTCGCATAAAGTTCCGGCTTGCCCGCAAAGAATAAGCTAAGCTTTCAATGCAAGGATTAGATAAACGGCGACATTCGTCAGCTGTTTGTCCGCACTCATCGTTATGTCGCAAGAAGCGCGTGACAATTCTGCCCATTCGTATGCAAGACCATGAGACACGCTCGACGTAGTGTTCCGCGCCGCAAGGGTGCCGCCACGGTAGAACTGAGCATCTGCCTGCCGTTGTTCATTACGAGCCTGTTCGGCTCGATTGAAGCTAGCAATTTGAATTATCTCCGGGAAAGCCTGTGTCTGGCATCCTATGAAGCCGCTCGACAGGCCGTCTCACTCGATGCAACCAACCAGGAGATTTCCAACCGGGCCAAGCAATTGCTCAGTTCCCGCGGGATCAGTAATCCGACAATAACGTTCAGCCCAAGTGACGTTGCCTCGGCAAGCGGCGGTGAACCGGTCACGGTCACCGTGTCTGTGCCAGCCGCTTCGCAGACGCTGCTTCCCAAGATTGTCTACGGTCAACAAACGATTTCAGCCCAGACTTCTTTCGTCAAGGAATAAACGTATGAGCGGCAAAAGTCGGCTGCCAAGGCACTGGCTTGATCGGCGCGGTCGCACGCCTCGCGCGCGACGTCGTGGGGTGATGGTCATCTTGATGTTGTTCCTGTTGGTCGGTTTGTTAGCAGCCGCAGCCTTCTCGGTCGACGTAGCGTACATGCAACTCGTACGAACGGAACTCCGGCGAGCGACCGATGCCGGGGCGCGAGCTGGCGGAGAAGCATTGTCGCGCACCGAGAACATCGATATCGCTCGCGCGGCGGCGAAACAAGCGGCTGCGAGAAATACGGTTGCCGGGCAAGCTCTCGTTTTGAATGATGCCGACATCGTGTTTGGAAACTCCGCACAAGGACGCGATGGTAAATGGCATTTTACGGCTGCGGCAGAGCCCTTTAACAGTGTGCAAGTCGATGGCGACCGCACTGCCAATTCCGCGTCCGGCAATGTGGCTTTGTTTTTCGGGCGAGCATTTGGCACCAACAGCTTCGCACCGTCCATGTCCGCGATCGTGATGCAGGGCGAATCGTCGAAACGAGACTTTGCCGTCGTTGTCGATCGATCGGGGTCGATGACGGAACGTACCGCCGGACGTCGCAGCGCCACTCGTTGGGAGGCATTGCTTGATGCGTTTGGTGGGTTTCTCGCGGCCTTGGCGGATACCAAAGACGAAGAAGAAGTGGGACTTGTTTCCTATTCGAGTTCTTCAACCATTGATGAGTATCTGACGGATCGGCACAACGACCCGACGGAAACGCTCCGCAGGCTGCGCCCTAGTGGTTCGACGAACATTTACTCCGGCATCGTGAACGGAACGACCGTGCTTACGAGTTCCGGGCGAGCCCGAAGCGATGCCAACAAGATCATGGTGGTGATGACGGACGGGCAGCATAACACGGGCCCCGAACCGATTGAGGCAGCGCGTGCGGCAGCGAACGCGAAGATCACGATTTATACAATTACGTTTGGCAATGACGCCGACGTCACGAGAATGAGTGCCGTAGCGGCAGCCACCGGCGGCAAGCACTATCACGCCCCGACCGCAGAAGACCTTCACGACATCTTCCGGAAGGTTGTCACGGATTCGGAAGGGCTGGCGTTCGTCAAGTAAAGGTCGATCGATGGTACGCGCATCAATACAACGAAACCGCAGAAGCCGACGACGGCGCGGAGCGTTAACGGTCGAGTTCGCGCTCACCGCGCCTTTGGCGTTCTTCCTATTCTTCAGCGCCTTGGAATTCGGGCGGATGAATATGGTTCGCCACTCGATGGAGAACGCGGCTTACGAAGGCGTGCGTCGCGGTCTCGTGCCGAACACGACAGACGCGGAAGTCATCACTGCGACACGGTCGGTATTGGACGTTGTTTCCGTAAAGAATCCGAGCATCCAAGTCAATAATGCGGCCGAGGAAGTTTCGGTAACGGTCACGGCCAACTTCAACGACCAAGGCTGGTTTGCGCCGATCATTTTCTACAACAAGACGCTCTCCAGCACGCTCACGATGAGCAAGGATAAAACGGGGTAGACGCGTCTCACAGCGACATCAAAGTAGGCCGGAACAAGTCTTCGCAGTTCCGGCGTGAGCCACACGTGATGACGGTGCCGGAACTGCACAACGCCTTGTACCGGCCTACTAACTGCGCCTATTTCACGTGACGGACGGGCCTGGAGACCCGTCCTACGGCAACGCTTATGGAACTGTTGGAATTACTGTGCGATGGCTTCGACTTCGCTGATGGCTTCGAGCAATCTCGCGCGGATCGCGTCGAGTCGCTCTTGGTCTTGCACCTTCTGACCATCGCCCGTGACGTAGAACACGTCGACCACCTGGTCAAGATGCGTCCCGATCCTTGCTCCATGTACCGACAACCCCAGTTCAAAAATCGCGCGTGAGATGGAGTAAAGTAAGCCCGTCCGATCGTGGGCGAAGACATCGATGATCGTGTATCGCTCTGACGTATCGTTGTCGATTCGAACGCGAGTTGGCAAACGGCCGGTGTCTGGACTGGCGATGATTTGCCGAGCCCATGTCCGACGAAAGGAAGGACGGACGCTCGATTCAACGTTTAGTGAGTGTTCCAGATTGCGACAGACTTCGTCCAGCCGTTCCGCTGGCGGTGCTCCCGCGTGCCGCAGGTCACTTACGTGGAAGCGATCGAGG
Source organism: Planctomycetota bacterium (assembly GCA_963204995.1). Lineage (GTDB taxonomy): Bacteria > Planctomycetota > Planctomycetia > Pirellulales > Pirellulaceae. Next base: position 3,779 of record CAUJKL010000958.1, read on the forward strand.
ATCAATCCATCGGCCAGCGTATGAATTTCGGCAGACAGAATCTCCAGTCCACTACTTGTCAGAGCGCCAGTCAGCTTGTGGAAGATGCCGGCGGTGTTGTCTTCGTAGGCTCCAATGGTGAACTCGATCGCCTTACGATCTTCTAACCAGCGGCCCCAAGCGACCGCACGATCGCGAGGCAATGCGGCTAAGCCAGACAACCTTTCCATCATGTCCGGCGGTTCGTAGTCCATCAGGTAGCTGCGCGGAAGCTCGGCGATCTGTTGACACCACCAGCTTGGATCAGCTTCCAATTCTGCGAGTCGAATCAGATCGCTGCGGCGTTCCTTTAACCAACGTTCTTCGTCTTCGGGGTTGATGTCGCCAGCGAGATGTGCTCGGGCACGGTGATAAAGCTGTGTCAGCAAATCTAACTTCCAGCGATTCAGCACTCCCGGCCCGACCGCGGCCAGGTCGGCGCACGTCAACACGTACAGCATCTGCAGAACCTCTGGCGAACCAACATCGACGGCAAACTGAATCACGACGTTGTCGTCATTCGTGTCCCGCCACTGAGCCAAGTGCGACATCACAAGATGTTTGAGGACGAGGAACTTCAAGATCTCGGTGTCGGACTCTCCGATGCCCAAAAACTTGGCGGTCTCCTCCGCGAGCCGTTCGCCGACGACGCAGTGGTCCTCGGAGAAGCCTTTGCCGAGATCGTGCATCAGCAAAGCCAGGTGCAGCAACCATTTCTTCTTAATCTTGCGGTATGCCTGGCCGAGCGAGTCGTCGCGTCCTTGGAACTCCGTGGCACACTCGATCGCGCGGATGGAGTGCTCGTCGACGGTGTACTGGTGATACTCATTGAATTGCATCAGGTAGCGGGCGTGTGCCATCGGTGGAATGATTTTTTCCAACACACACAGCTCGTGCAACCTCCGCAACAAGTCGCCAAGTTCGCCGGGTTGATCAAGCAGAGAGCGAAAGCGAGTTATCGCCTGAGGCGACAAGTGGACAGCCGGCGACTCGAGCATCGACGCGCGAATCATCTGCCAGGTATCGTGGTCGATACGAGTCTTGGTGCGATTCGCCAAGTCCATCAGTCGCAGGATTTCGGCCAGATCGGCACGAAGCTTCTCTTTGCCGCGGCGCGTGGCGGAAATGTGAACCGGTCCCACGCGAAAGTCGCCTTCCATCCGATGACTGAACAAATCGTCTGCGAACTTCGCGATCCCGCCCCGCGACTTGGCCGATTCGACGAAATGCGTGGAACAATAGCGAACGTCGCTGGTGTGTTCGATATAGTCGCGCATGAACCGCTCGACCGGCAACTGATTCTCGTCGCCCTCGTAGCCGTACAGTTCGGCAATGCGAACTTGTTCGTGGCGATCCAACAAGTCCAGCGATTTGCCGGCGTGAAAATGCAACTCGTTGCGTAACCGCAACAGGAACTCGCGTGCATCACGCAACTTGCTCCTGTCCGCAGCCGCCAAATGCCCGGCCAGTACCAGGCTCGAAGTTTCCGCGACGCCCCAGCGAGCGAAACCAACCCAGCGGACCATTTGAAGATCGCGTAAGCCTCCACGTGAGCGTTTCAAATTGGGCTTCAGTAGATAGATCGTATCGCCATGCTGATTCCTCTCGCCTTGACGAGCCTCTTCGATCTTTGCGATCAGCGATTGCGAGCGTCGCAGGGCCATCTTGCGAAACTTGTGCATGAACTTCGAGAACAAGCGGACACTACCGGCGAGGTAACGCGACTCGACGAGTGATGTAAAAATGGTCGCGTCGGACTGGGCCAGCGAGCACGCACAGGCGGGGGTCCGTCGGCTGTAACCAAGATCCAGCCCGGCATCGACGATGTCTTGCGTCAGTCGCCGAACCAACGGAGCGATGCGCTGCTCGGTTCCCGGCTTGTGCAACAACATGAGGTCGACGTCCGAATACGGCGCGACGTCACGACGTCCATAACCGCCGTGAGGTGCCAAGGCGATTAGTGATTCGAGGTCGCGTCCCAGATCGTCGAGAGCGTCGTGATAGAGATCGAGCAAGACCGTATCGAGCAGATCGGTCAGCCGGGCACAAACTTGAATTCCCGGTGAACCGGCATCGTGCTGGGCTCGCAGCTTCGCTCGCCCTTCCGCCAACTTCTCGCGGGCGGCAAGTACGGACGGACGCAGGCGTAAGCTGGTTGGCATGATATTGTCACTCAGCCGGAACTGCAAAGCTTGTTCCGGCCTACGATACTACGTTTCCTGGAGCGCAACGCGGTATGAAAAAGGCGGATCGGGGAAGCTTGGCTTCCCCTTCTCCGCCTGAATCTGACGCGACGAGCGAATTTACGGCGCAGCTTCGACTAGAGCGCTTCTTCGCCTGTCTCGCCCGTTCGAATACGAATCGAGTTCTGCAAGTCCGTGACGAAAATCTTACCGTCGCCGATCTGACCGGTTTGTGCGGCTTGGAGAATCGTATCGATAACGGTCTGCAAGCTGTCGTCGGAACAAACGACTTCGATCTTGACCTTGGGAACGAAGTCCACGGTATACTCCGTGCCGCGATACATCTCGGTGTGGCCCTTCTGGCGGCCAAAGCCGCGCACTTCGGTCACAGTCATCCCGTGGATGCCATGTTCGGTCAGGGCGTTCTTTACGTCTTCCAACTTAAAATGGCGAACAATCGCTTCCACTTTTTTCATGGCTATCTCCTATCATTGGGCGGCTGGGAATCTACGTGCCGTGGCAGTCAAACCACAGCCGCTACTTGGTTTTAGTTTAACGGTTTCACTAGAAGAGGATGTAGCCCTCTTCGCCATGTTGGCTCAGGTCCAACCCTTGCGTCTCTTGCTCTTGCGAAACGCGGAGTCCCATCGTGGCATCCAGAATCTTGAGCAAAATGAACGTCGTGACAGCGGCAAACACCCACGTGATGAGAACGGCGACAATCTGGCCGATCAGCACTCGGGTCTCGCCTTCGATCAATCCCAACTTGTTCGCGCCATCGATTTCCCAACAAGCTCGGGTCGCGAAGACACCCGTCAGAACAGCTCCCAGTGTCCCACCGACACCATGCACACCGAACGCGTCCAACGAGTCGTCGTACTTGAATTTGGCTTTGAGCTTGCTGCACGCCAAGTAGCAAACGATGCCCGCAGCAAAGCCCATCGCAATGGCCGGCATCGGCTGGACGAAACCGGCGGCCGGAGTGATACAGACGAGCCCCGCAACCGCACCGGATGCCGCACCCAGAACGCTCGGCTTACCACGCGTGACCCACTCGATACCCGCCCAGGCAATAACGCCTGCCGCCGCCGAGAAATGAGTGACCGCGAACGCGCTGCTGGCCAAGCCATCCGACGCCAGCTCGCTACCGGCGTTGAAGCCGAACCAACCAACCCAGAGCATCGCCGCGCCAATTGCTGTATACGTCAGGTTGTGCGGACGCATGTCTTCGGTGCCGAAACCGAGACGTCGACCCATCAACAATGCACAGATCAATGCCGAGACACCAGAACTGATATGCACGACGGTTCCGCCGGCGAAGTCGAGCGCACCGCCAGCGATACCGGGGCCTTCCGCGTCCGTCGGTACAAATGCGAGAATTCCGCCGTCCCAGACCCAGTGGCAGAGCGGGCAGTAGACGAGCGTGCCCCAAAGAATCAGGAACACGGTCATCGTGCTGAACTTCATGCGTTCCGCAAACGCGCCGCAGATCAGCGCGGGTGTGATGATGAAGAACATGCCTTGGAACAGCATGTGAGTCAGTCGCGGGATCGCGTCTTGCATCGGCGTGAACGGCGCGCCAGTCGCATCGTCCCAGGTACGTTGGACGTTCTGCATGAACAGGTATTCGCCGTTGCCGATGTACGGATTATAGCCGCTCGATGGATCTTTTGCGTCACCACCGAACGCCAACGAATAGCCATAGACTGCCCAGAGGACCGTCATCAGGCCCATCAGAAACACACACTGCATCATGACGCCCAGCACGTTCTTGCGACGGACGAGCCCGCCGTAGAACATCGCCAAGCCTGGCGCTGTCATGAACAGGACGAGTGCCGAGCAGATGAGCATCCACGCGTTATGTCCTGCAAGTGCGGCATCGTCGGCTTTGGCGTCGACTTCGTCCAATCGAAGCGACAACTCGGATGCAGAGGTCGCTGGGGGCTTGGCGGCGGCTTCACCTTGAGCCCACGACGGGCTACTCCACATCAGCACAAGAAGGCAACAAGTGCATAATGCAATCGACCAGTGTCTAAACATGAATGGTTCCCTACCTAGAAACACAATGAACCTGGCAACGCGACCCGCCGCCTACGGTGCGTTTGGAAAACGGCAGTGAAAACCAACCACGTCTGTCTGTCACTGGGAGAGGGACAGTCGCCTGGATACAAATGCGGTCAGCAGGTCTAACAAAGTAGCCCCCCCGCGCGCTGAAGTAAAGAACCCGACGTTTGATTATGTCGCCTCAAAGTCGAGTACGTTAGCTCATCTGGGTGGTTGCGGCTTTATCCACGGATGATCGGCTTCGCCAGCCAACGCGTTTACATGTCGAGCCAGTACGAACAACAAATCACCCAGCCGATTGAGATATTGAACAACTTCTTCGCCGACAGGTTCCCGACTGGTTCGTCGCAAGGTTACCACGCATCGCTCGGCTCGGCGGCAAACGCCGCGAGCCACGTGCAACGCGACCGCTCCACGAGTCCCCATCGGCAAGATGAATTGCCGCAGTGGCGCGAGACTCGCTTCGCACTTATCGATCATTTCCTCGATCCAAGCGATTTCCGCGGCGTCGGTCAGTTTTGTCTTGGCCGCGACAGGATCGGGAGAAGCCAGTTCCGCGCCGACAGCAAACAGACTATGTTGAATTCGTCCAATGACAGAATCGACTTCGCTGGGCAATCCCTCGGCACGAGCCAGGCCGAGAAACGCATTCAACTCATCGACGGTTCCATACGCTTCAATCCGTGTGTCGTCTTTCGGCACCCGAGCTCCAGCGAACAGCCCGGTCTCACCGCCATCGCCTGTCTTGGTGTAGATCTTCACGTCGGCCTTTCGCGAAAGGATGTGTAAGAAAGTTGTGCTTTCTAACCGCTGTTTGCATAGAAGGTCTAGTGCGTATCCTCGAGCCGCTCGGCGAACCGGTGAACTACCAGGCGTTGGCAACATGGCGGATCGTCGCAATCACTGCAAAGCCCCCCTCACATGCGCGGCGCACAATCTGCTAGAATTTCCACCAGCCGAGTAGGCATCTGCCCCTCCTACTAGGTTAGGCCAGTCGAGGAATTCTGCCCCTCCTCGATTGGCCGTTTTCTTTTCTTTATTAAAATCTGCAGAATTCCGACCCGGTTTTGAGCGCGTTTTGCAATAAGTACTAATAGAAAGCTGTATCACCGCGCGCGCATAAGACTCATGGCTGTAATTCGAGTTCTGCTGATTGAAGACGATTCGGCATTCGTTAGTTTGCTCGAGCGAATGCTAGAGATGTCTCCCGTCGGGTTTCATGTCACCGTCGCTGACCGACTGACTGCGGCGTTAAGTGAACTTTATAAAGGTCGCTTTAACTTGATCCTGACGGACTTGAACTTGCCCGACATACGAGGCCTCGACACGATCGAGGCCATCCGATCGACCGAGCCGGCGCTGCCCATCATCGTGCTGACTGCCCTGGAAGACGCGGCCCTGGAAGAGCAAGTAATCTCTTGCGGAGCCCAACTCTGTTTGCGGAAATCAGAGATCGATACCAAGGCGCTGTTGGATGCCATGCACAAAGCCGTTCGCCTCTCGCGCCAAGCGACGCCACCGACGAAGGATCGACAGGTCGAGCATCTACTCGCTGAATTGGAGGAGAATATCGTTGCAGTAAAAAACGCGATCGCACTTCTCGATAACAAACAACGCGACTCGCAACAGCAGGATGCGGTTCACACGATTCGTTCTCATATCGGCAGCATGCAGGAGAAAATCAGCAAATATCGGCGTCTTGACCGCTGAAAGGCCGGCATCCGAATTCGGATTGTGGCTCTTTATCGACAGACTTACCTCGCACGTGTGACGAGGTTCAATAAGTGAGATGCCATTCGCCCGATTGGAACCACTGCATCAGCCAATCCTTCGGCAACCGCCACGCCAGGCATGCCGAAGATAACGCTCGTTGCTTTGTCCTGCGCGATCGTGTGCCCACCCAGTCCGTGCAGCGTTCGCAAGCCATCCACACCGTCGCGTCCCATACCGGTGAGGACAATCCCCACCACCTTGTCTCGGAAGGCCTGGGCACAGGACTCAAAGAGGTAAGTCGCAGATGGTCGAAAGCCGCCGATCGCTGGATCGTCAGAAAGCAACACGCGTCCGCCGAGTGAAGCGCCTAAATGCTTGGCCTGGGGCGCGACGTACACGGTGCCCGGTTGCAAGACTTCTTGTGCTTCGGCGATCTTCACGGTGAGTGCAACGCTGGCGTGTAACCAAGCCGCAAAGCCTTCCACGAATCCATCCGCGATATGTTGCACCAAGAGTATCGGGAGCGGAAAATCGCGAGGCAACTCGCCTAACAACTGGTGCAAGGCAGGCGGTCCACCCGTCGATGCGGCAATCGCAACAGCGCGAGGACCTGACTGCGCGCTGATGTGCGAGCTGGCCTCCGGAATGGGCTGAGGGGCCTCGATCCGTCGCCGATGACGCATGACTCTGACTTCCGCCATGGCTTTGACGGACTCGATCAATTCCCTGGCGTCCCGGTCGAAGTCGGGCGAATCGGGGCCAGCGGGTTTAAGCTGCAAGGTCAACGCCCCCGCGCGCAGCGACTGCATGGCCCACTCCACCTCGTTGACGGCCGTGCTGGCGGAGACAATCACAATCGGCGTCGGACACTCGATCATGATCTCCTTCGTCGCCTCGAAGCCGTTCATCACGGGCATATGAATGTCCATCGTGATGATGTCCGGCCGATGTTTCTTCGCGAACGCGACGGCCTCCTGTCCGTTCTTCGCGACACCAACGATTTCGATTTGCGGATCGCTGCTCAGAATCTGGATAAGCAATTCGCGAGCACTAGCCGAGTCGTCGACGATGAGTACCTGTAGCACGTAAGTCCTACTCCGTTCTGCGTTACCCGACGTCGGTCACGTCAGTTGCTCAATGCTTTCCAAGAGGTTGCTTTGGTCGAACCCACTTTTCACGAGGTAGGCGCTGGCCCCCACGCGTATGCCGCGCGTCTTGTCTTCATCCGACTCGCGCGCCGTGACCAGAATCACTGGAATTTCTCGTAGCTTTTTCGACTTGCGAATCTTATCCGTCAATTCGAATCCGTCCATTCGTGGCATGTCCACGTCACTCACGACGAGATCCACGTCGGTTTGGGCCAGCAGTTCCCATGCCTGCGCACCATCGACCGCTGAAATCACTTCATAGCCAGCTCCCTCGAGAATGCTCTTCATGAGTGTGCGAGTGGTCATGGAATCGTCGACCGCCAGCAAGCGTTTCCTCGGTTGAACCTTGGACTTCGGCCGCGCGACGACCACCGCGTGTATCGAAGTTCGCCCCAATGCAGTCGCAACAACGTTAGGGGCATTCAACACCAAGGCCACGCTTCCCGACGGCAATAAAGTCGCGCCGGAGACATGCCTGGCGTAACGAATTCTAGACCCAAGGTTCTTGACCAGAACTTCTTGCTCGGAACATAAGTCATCGACGACCAGCGCGACACGTTGCTCCGCCGTGCCAACAACGATCGCTAACATTTTCGAGCTATTCGGATTGCCTTGGTATTTGCCTGGCCCCAACACCTCGGCAAGTACCGCAATCGGAGTTGGCGTACCGCCAAGCAAGAGCACTTCACGCCCGGCGACGGTGGCAACTCGCGCTGCATCAAACCGAACTAATTGCTGCACCGCAGTGGTGGGAATTGCGTACGTCTGTTTCTCCGCGATCACAAGTAGGCAACGGACGGTGGTCAAAGTCAACGGCACGTTGATGATGAATCGCGTGCCGACGCCAGGCTGAAAGTCCACGTCGACCGTCCCGTGCAGCGCCTGGACGCTGCTTGCAACGACGTCCAGTCCAACACCGCGTCCCGACACATCGGTCACCTTCGGAGCGGTGGAAAACCCGGGCAAGAACACCATCCGGACTTGTTCGGATTCCTCGTACGGAACGGCGATTCCAAGTTGCTGAGCTTGCTGGCGGATGCGTTGCAGATCAAATCCACGACCGTCATCAGCGACTACAACTTCGACCTGGCCTCCGCGCAGCGCGGCGGAGACAGTAACAGACGCACGCGCCGATTTACTGCTGCTCTCGCGGTCAACGGGCGATTCGATGCCATGGTCGACTGCATTCCTGACCAGGTGTAAAAGCGTATCCTTTAGCCCCTCCAAAACGGAGCGATCCACTTCGACGTCTTTCCCTTGTATCACAAGGCCAACGTTCTTGTGCGTCGTCTGTGCGATGTCGCGAACCGCACGTTCCAGTCCGCCACAAGCCTCGGCGAACGGCAACATGCGGACACGATAGACTTCATCGTTTAACGCATCGCACGTTTGTCGCAACACACGAGCATCCGCGATCATCCGCGCGGCGAACCGCTCCGTTGTCTTTTCCAGCTTCGTGAGCCGCTCGCTGGTGCGTTCTATTGCCACGAGGGCTCGGCGTGGAAGTCGCTGCTTAAACGCTTCAATGACCCAATCATCGCTCTTGTCGGTCAGTAGCTTGCGAAGCGGATTGGCCCACGTGATCCAATCGCCTTGCAAGTCGGTTATCGACTCGCTTAGATCCGTTGCATCGACCGACCGCTCTTCAATACGACGCCGCGCAACGAGCAACTCGCCATTCTGAGCCAGCAAGGCGTCCAACTTTTCCGCCGCGACACGAACGGAGCCACCTCCTGCCGATGACACCACCACCTTCTCGACCAGCGGATCGGGTTTGCTCGCGCGAGCCGCCGGCTGCGTTGTCGGCGTCTCCGTTACGGGACTGGCGTGCTCAACTCCAGGAGATCCCGTTGACGGCTCGGCAACAGTACGCGTGTCGATAGGTTTGCCAACTTGCTTGTGGGCGGCTGCAATCCTCAAGTCGGGAAGTAAGTCGTACAGCGACGAATCGCCAAGATCCTGGTCGTCCCGCAATCGCATACCAACCTCTTGAATGGCATCGACCACTTTAAAGAACAGCGAAAACAGATCGGCGGTTAGTTCGCGGCGACCATCTCGCGATTCTGCCAGAATGTCTTCCATCACATGACAAGCGTCCTCGATAACTTCAATGTTTACCGCTCGCGACGCGCCTTTCAGACTGTGAGCTGACCGAAACAACACCTTCATTACTTCGCCGCGTTGGTCGGCCGGTAAGCCTCGTTCCAAGCTGAGCAGGTCGCGGTTCATCGCCTCGACATGCTCGTGGAGTTCTTCGAGATAGGTCGCCATCAAGCGTTTTGCCAGTTCTTGCTTGTCCATCGGCAGTTACTCTCTTTCGTCCATATACAACCGCTCGTCTGCCAACAACACATCGCCGTTCAAGATCAACATGGCGTCTTCGGTCACACCGCGCAGATACTCGCGACTCACGCCTTGCACCGAACCAGGGGCTTCGGCGATTTCGTCAATCCGCACGGTTATCACTTCGTGAACTTCGTCTACCAACATTCCGAATTCCGGCCGGTCGGTCCCCAGCACGAGAATCTGCGGTCGCTTCTTAGGATCCGCAGGGATTCCAAAGAAGTTCCGCAAATCCAAAACAGATAGCACCTCGCCTCGCATGTTGGTGACACCCACCAGGAAATCAGGACCGCCCGGCACCGGAGTGATGTCGCCAACTCGATACACTTCGTGAATGAAGCGTGTGTCGATGGCAAATCGCTCTTGCGCCATTCGAATCACCATGACTTCAAGAATCTCATCCGAATCCGGCGATGCAATCGGCACTCGGGCAAGAGCCCGCGCGCGTTCGGCCATGATCGCATCGGCTTGTTCTTCGGTAACTTCTTCACACTGAGCCGCAGCCTCCATGAGGCATATGAAACGCTGTTTAATCGCGCTCCAGTCAAACTTCTCGGATTGTTGATTGTCGGTTGCCATCATGAGGTCGTCCCGATTGCAGCTTCGATAACTCGCAAGTGATTCTCGGCCGCCTTGGTTAGTAGTCGTGCCGTTTCGTGTTCAGACAGCGGAACAATTTCATCGGGTGGCCGAGCCGCTGCCAATTCTCGGGCGTTGCGAAAGGCTCGCTTGGCACCCTCGAGCGAACCTCGCCGTTGCAAAATGGAACCAAGCAAAAAGTGAGCGATGGCCAGCGACCGATCCAGAAAGACCGCTCGCTGCGCCGCGTGAACTGCGTCCACATCCAAGTTCAACTCCATCAACAGTACCGCATGCAAGTAATGTAGTTCCGCCGACAGCGGATGCCGTGCCGTGAACAGCGTGCATTTTTGGATCGCTTCTTCGGTGTGCAGGTTTGCGAGTGCTTTGACCTGTACGATACATGCAGCCGGATCGTGGGAGTACAGTTCAGACAGCTCCACCGCCCGAGCATAATCGCCTCGCGCGAGAGCCTTCTTCGCGCTGTCGAGTTGCGAGCCGACGGTTCGATTGAACTTGGTGGGTGAATCAGCATCTCTTTCAGGCGGAGCTGATGCATCAATCTCCGTGCTGGCCTGAGCGTCGTGCGTCGGTCGGACGCTTTGTTTGGCGTCGGCTAAGCTGTGAGGTGCGGTCTCGCTGGCTTGTGGTCTTCGGTAAAAAACTCCAAAGTTAGTGACGACCGTCTCGAAAGGTGCATAGTCTCCGAGAGGTGGATCGCCAGAAGCTGTGATTAGCCAACCGCCATCCGCGAGGCAGGCGAACAGCCGTTCCGCAACTTCGCGAATCGTGGCTCGTCCGAAGTAGATCAGCACGTTCCTGCACAGAATCAAATCCATCGCTTCGGTGCTCGTCACATACGAGGGATAAACGTCCATCGCCAAGTTCAGAAACTCGAACCGCACGAGACGCCGAATGCGATCGTCGACAAAATACCTTCCATTGTCAAAGCGAAGATACTTCTTGGTCGCGGTTCCCGCGTCTCCGCGCAATGACCAGTCGCGATAAGTCGCTTGACGTGCTTTAGCCAATGCCTCGGAAGAAATATCGGTGGCTAGTATCTCACACTGGCTCGCGAGTCCCTCCTCGGCGCAAAGCATGGCGAGCGAGTAGGGTTCTTCACCGGATGCGCAAGCGGCACTCCAGATCTTCACTCGATGCGACCGGCCCTTGCGTTTCAGAATCTCCGGCAGAATCTCGCGGCGGATGCCCTCGAATTGCGACGACTCGCGAAAGAAATAGGTTTCGCCGACGGTCAGTTCGACGATCAAATTGTCTAGTGCATCGACGTCGTAGGCCAATAAGGCCGCATACGCAGAGAGATCCGACATCCCCGTTCGACGCATCGCCTTCGCGATACCCAACTGAGTACTCTCGCGTTGCGCGGGACGGACGGCGAGTCCGGTTCGCGCACCGAAAATGCGCATGATCGATTCATAATCGTCGTCCGTCCAGAGGATGCCTTTCACGTCAACCACCCCTCTGCGTGAAACGCTGCTGATTCTATCGCACGGTGTGTATCCTCGAGCGCGACAAGCCTTGCAATGTCGAGCACATGCACGATGCCCTCGCTAGTTCTCGCAACGACATCCACGAAGCCCGACTGCGGTAGAACCGTATCTGCCGCTTGCACATCACTCGCCGGCAGATCGACGAGATCGATCGCCAGATCGACGCGCAACGCAATCGCCCGGTCGCCCGACGCGACGACGACGAGGAAATCGGTGTGTCGAAGCTTGCGAGTCGCGAGCGAGAACAGTCGACGTACATCGACCACCGGCAGGATTTGTCCACGCAGATTCAACAACCCTTCGACGATTTCGGTTGCCTCTGGCAGCGGCGAGAGTTTTACCGCGCGCACCACTTCCCGGACGTTACCAGACCGAACGCCAAACCGTTTGTCGCCAACTTCGAATACCAAAACTTCCAATTGATTGCGCCCTTGAGGTGATCAGCCGGGCGAACAGAAGAGGTGTCTTACGCAACTGCCATTGTAATGGAAGTGAATCACACCTCCAGACTTTTAACGATGATGACGGTTAAATCGTCTGCCTGGATCTTGGTTCGGCGAAACTCGCCAACAGGGCGAGGGGCTCTGACAGGTGGAGACTCTGCCGACTTTCCGTCCGCGAGCGGAGCACCCTCTAGTCGAACGCGCTGACGGCCTCGGCCTCGGTGGCGAAGATTTTGAAGAGGGTTCCTTCGAGGTTCAGCACTTTAAACGCCATGCGTACGTTCGTCTGCAATTCGCATAAGTACAAGCGACCGCCGTGTACATCCACCGCCTTGCGGACGTTGATCAAGATACCAATCGCATTCGAGCCCATGAACTCGACCCCTTTGAGACTGAGGACGAGCTTTTGCGGGTTCGTCGTCTTGACGAAGGCCATCAATTCGTCACGGAGTTGCTCCTGATAGTCCAACTCCGACAATTCTTTGGCTTTGATGTCGAGGATCGTCACATCGTTTGAAGTGCGGATATCAAAGCGTTGGTAATCGGCCATGCGTTCACTCAAATCCTAAACTCAGATTAACACCCCACCACCTCAGGGCGAATCACTACATTTACCCCCCAACAGAATAACCGTAGTACTCCCAAGTGTCAAAAGGCTCCGGACAAAATCAATCGCCAATAAAGCGGTTTCGCCGCAAAGTGGGGTGAGCTTCCAGCTTGCGATCTGCTACCAGCGCAAGCTTCCGGCGCTTAAGAAGTCTCCGCGCACCGCACAGGATTTCACGTCTCGCGGCATGTGAAGGCGGAGGCAGCCTTCAATCACCGCATCCGCAGTGGCTGTAGCGGGGCAGAACCGCCCCAGCTACAGCCAAATACGTGTGATGCGATGTACTCGATCAGACAGCCAACTCGAACATCGAAGCTGCGAATCGACGCCAGGGCCTACGCACAAGCGTTGGCTAAGCCACCGCTAGCGATCTCTTGCTCGAGGCTCTCGATACGCCCGGCAAGACGGAACTGATTGGCCAGCATGGCGCGTCCGGTCTTGGTCCACACGCCGATCGAACGAACGATGGCCTTGGTGGTGGGGCAGTGGAAGGTCACTTTGATGGGAGTGATTTCGTGGATCGTGACTCCGGCCTCGCTGTGCGAGTAGTCCACGAGCATTTCGACCTTGCGATTGGTCTCATCATCCTCCCATACCGATTGGCAACTGTTCATACGCTCACTCCCATTCAATTCTGTTTCTAAGTCAGGTCTGTAAACACAAATCGCGCTCGACTACCAGGCGAGGGCCAGACAGCCAGCGCGAATCTCGGATTATAGTTACGAATTCGGTTTTCAGCTGCCCCGGTTTAACGCGTTCTTGAAAAATTTCCAAGAAAATCGGTTGCTTGGTGCGGGCAACACGCGCCAGCACGGATTTTGCGATCCGCCGAAGCCAAGAATCTACGTTTTTGATATGTTGATCTCGCCATCCTTTGGACTGAGATGGCGGGCCAAAAATCACCACTGCAAATCACAGGACCAGACTATATGCAAGCAAAAGAGATCAAGCCTGGAGCCGTCGTCGTGTTCGATGGCTCGCCGATCCTGATCGAGTCGATGAACGTCCAGTCACCCTCTGCGCGCGGTGCCGCGACCCTCTACAAATTTCGCGGTCGCAACCTGATCACGAAGCAGAAAACGGATATCACGCTGAAGGGGACCGACTCCCTAGGCGAGGCAGACTTCCAACGCCGCCCCGTCAAGCTGATGTATACCGATGCCACGGACCTGCATTTCCTGGACGATCAAGACTTCAACGAGTGGACGCTGCCGCTCGAAGACGCTGGCGACGCCACGGACTTTATCACGGAAGGACTCGAAGGCATTCAGTGCCTGATCTATAACGACGAGTGTATCGGTGTGCAGTTGCCCACCACGATCGAGTTGACGATTACACAGTGTGATCCCGGCGTCCGCGGCAACTCGGCTACCGGCCGAACCAAGCCAGCCACTTTGGAGACCGGACTCATCGTGCAAGTGCCGGAATTCATCAAACAGGGCGAGCGAATCAAGGTGGATTCCCGCACGAGCGAATTCTTGTCGCGCGCATAGTTTGCCGCGCTGCGAAACCTGAGCCCGCGCGCTGGGGTTTAAGCTGTGTCTCGATGCCGTCAACCTGTGGAAATTGCCATGAAACGATTCGTCCTTGCTAGTTTCTTGTGTTTGTTTGCTGGATCGATGATCGCGGCCGAGCGTCCGACCGGCACAACAATCGCCGCGACCGCTCCGAAATTCTCGCTCGGTGACTATCGTGGCAAACAGTGGGCGTCGAGTGATTTCGACAAGAGCCGAGTTCTCGTCGTCGTATTTCTGGGAACCGAGTGCCCGCTGGTGAACCTCTACGCACAGCGCTTGCAAGAGATGTCGAGCGAGCTTGCAGATCGCGGTGTGGCGTTCGTCGGCATCAATCCGAATCAGCAGGATTCGCTAACCGAGTTGAGCTACTTTGCCAAGAAGCACGAAATTACGTTCCCGTTGGTAAAAGATCCCGGCAATCGAGTCGCCGATCAGTTCGGCGCGACGCGAACGCCTGAAGTCTTCGTGTATGACGAGTCGCGGCAGCTGCAATATCACGGTCGCATCGACGATCAATACACGTATGGCATTCAACGACCGAAAGTGGAACACGAGTATTTGCGAGAAGCGATCGCTGCACTCGTGGCAAACAAGGCGGTCACGATTGCGCAGACCGAGACGATTGGCTGTTTGATCGGACGAGTCACCGAGCCGGATCCAACCAGCGACGTGACCTACACCAAACAGATCAGCCGCATACTTCAGGAGCGTTGTGTCGAATGCCATCGCGACGGTGAAATCGCTCCTTTCTCGCTGACCAGCTACGACGACGCGTCGGGATGGGCCGAGATGATTGCAGAAGTTGTCGAACAGCAGCGCATGCCGCCTTGGCATGCCAACCCAAAACATGGCGACTTTGCGAACGACTCGCGACTCTCGGACGAGGAGAAATCGCTGATCAACGACTGGGTCGCCAGCGGTGCCCCCGAGGGGAATCCGGCCGACTTGCCACCACCGCGACAGTTCGCCGAAGGCTGGCGGATCGGCGAGCCCGACCTGATCGTCAAGATGGCCAGCAAACCGTTTCAAGTTCCCGCCGAAGGCGAAGTGCGTTACCAATACTTCACCGTCGATCCTGGCTTCACAGAAGATAAATGGATCAAAGCCGCAGAATGTCGTCCAGGCAATCGAGCGATCGTTCATCACATCATCGTGGCCGCCGGTAAACCCGAGCAGGCTGGTCGACGAGGTCAAATTGATCTCGATTCGGACTGGTTATCGGCGACCGCTCCCGGAGCCCGACCGCTGATCTTGCCGGACGGCTTGGCGAAGCGGATTCCTGCCGGATCGCGGCTCGTCTTCCAGATGCACTACACACCCAACGGCACGGCACAAGAAGATCTCAGCAGCATCGGTTTGATCTTCGCAGATCCCAAGACGGTAAAACGCGAAGTCGTCACGCAAAAAGCCGCACAGCCTCGCTTCCAGATCCCGCCCGGTGCCGACAATCACGAAGTCACCGCCAACATGACGTTTCATCAAGACTCGCTCATGCTCGCCATGTTCCCGCACATGCACCTGCGCGGCAAATCGTTTCGTTACACCGCCACCTATCCCGACCAGAGCGAAGAGATCTTGTTGGACATACCGCACTATGACTTCAACTGGCAGAACTCTTATGTGTTCAAAGAGCCCAAACTCATGCCCGCGGGGACGAAGCTGACCTGCGTCGCCCACTACGACAACTCGGCTGCGAATCTCTCGAACCCGGATCCAACGACTGCGGTTCGCTGGGGCGACCAAACCTGGGAAGAAATGATGATCGGCTATTTCGACATGGTCCTCGCCGATCAAGACCTCGCCAAGAGTCCACCTGCACGACGAACGGACCAGTTCCTCAAGCAATTCGCTGCCGGTACGAGCGATTTTCCGGAGCAATTGAAACAACTCGCAGCTTCGGCATTGGAATCGGATGACTCGCTGCGACGACTCGGCGCGGAAATGCTCAAAGTTGTTCCGCAAGTAGACCGCGTCGACTGGATCGCATTGGAAGGTAGCACGCTCCACGTACGCCGGGTCGCCCAATCAGGCGGCAATGCGATTCAAAGTGCAGCAGGCCTGAAAGTCCCCGCAGCGCGATTGCGATTGGCAGAGTATGCCGCGAGCGACAACACGGTTGTTCACGCGAAGACGAGCGAAGTCGACGCGCCAGACTTCAAGTTATTGGGCCGGCTGTTCGCGTCCAGTATGCATGTCCCCGTTAAAGTCGGCGGTGCTCCCGGGGTCATCAGTTTCTGGAGTACAGAAGCAGATGCATTCCCGCCCGAAGCCGTAGGCATCCTCGAATCGCTCGCGAGACGACTCGATACCGAATAGTCGGCTAACACATCGACATCGCACTCCGAGGCTGTGATTTTATTGGGTGGGATAGGCTTCCAGCCTGTCAGAAATACGGGGAAAATGACAGGCTGGAAGCCTATCCCACGATTTTTTCACAACCTCTCCGTGGGATAATTTCGCTGACGCGCATGCATCCCTACAAGGACTCGCCGCATTCGAGGACCATTTGACGAATAGCGACTCGGCGCGGGGCGTTCATATTGAGCCGCCGTACAGTGGCCGCACCGGTCGACGAGACGCCAATGATCTTTGCACTGCTGAATTTAGAGTGCTCCTCCCAGGCGTGCTGGCGGGGGTGGAAGAGATCGACCGTCTGGCCACCTTCGCGCGAAGCCAGGTTCGGCCCCTTATAAAGGTTGCATCGGTCGCACGCTAACGCCAGATTCGAGAGTTCGTCACTGCCCTGATGTTGACGGGCCACAATGTGCTCGACGTGAAACGGAACGTCGCTAAGATCCTCTGGCAAGCGGCAATATTCACAGCGGTTGCCGGCCCACTGCCGCACCAAGCGTCGCGATTCGATATCAACCATTTCGGACGAGAAGTGAGCGTGCTTTATCCTTCAAGAGGGTCAACACATCGTTGGCTTCCACAAAATCCTCGTACTCTTCTCGGTCGGCTTCCGCGAGTGTGCCGTCATTGGCTTTTTCTCGAAGGTGCTCCAGTCGCTCCATCATGAGCGGATCGTCGACCCGCACATCGACGATGCGTTGAGCCACTTCCGGCGTGAGGCAAGCCGCCACCGGATCAAGGATGCGATCGATACTGGGTAGGATTGTTGCCATGCCGCCAGTATAGCACAATCCCGCCGTTCAACGCATGTCGAAAGATGGGCATTCGCGCGGATGTTGACCGCATCGTCGGCCTCAGGGGTTTCCTTGGGCATGATCAAAATGGGAACTGAACAAAGGAGCTTGGTGTAGCAGGCACTGCAGGACAGCGCAAGTAAGGTTCGAGGATGTCTCGATTGGCACCGCGATACAGAGCAGTCGAAACACAAGTCGAGGGCCAAATCGACACACGATCGAACGCGGGCGACGATGAGGAACCTTCGTGGATTCTGGGATCGGTCTTGGTTTAACTCGGGCGGTGTGTCGAACCGGTGCATGGCAAGTCTTCCCTGCCCGAGGCTGTGAAAACATCGAAGACGGCCATCGATTTGATTTATCCACAGCCTCTCCCTGCGTCGGTCGTGAACACCGATGTACGTAACGCTTGGACGCTGAGATGAGTCGGTCGATGTGACCGACGCGAGTCGGGCGATTGACCGTTCGTGACATAGGACGGTTAGACCTTGGTCACTTTATGAATGAGCGTTAGATACGTAGGACGCAGACGCATTAGCGCCCAAGCAGCGTCATCATGCGAGCCCTCGAACGCCGGTCGTTTCGTAGACCGGTGCCGGAAAGAGTGACTTGCGAGACTACCTCAAAGTGATCTTTCGGAGCAAGGCAGCGAAATTCGCCAAACGCGTTCGGAT
>CAUJKL010000959.1 GCA_963204995.1 Planctomycetota bacterium
AGCTTGCCTTCTCACAACTCGCAAGCTGGAAGCTTACGCCACGGCGGGTCACCGAGTTGGATTCTCGTACCAGATCACGCCCAGGTTGGCGCGCTCCTCGCAAGTGATCACGTCGAGATCGCCGTCCAGATCGAGATCGAGCAACTCGATACGGTCGAACTTGATTCCTTCGGGGCCGCTGATTTCGTGATCGTTCCAATCGCCGGTTGAACTGCGCGACAACCACCGCACTCCCGACTTGCTTCCATTCGCGTTCTCGCAGGTGAAAACGACGTCGGTGCTGTCGTCCAGGTTGATATCCGCCACGGCGATCCCCTTTCCGGTCCCGCAGTTGTTCGGCATCGGAATCTCGACGAGCGTCCAATGTGGCGGTGACAGCACTGCGATTCCACTTCCTCTGCAAGCGGCGAAGATCGAGCCGGGAAAGTCACCGTTGGTGTCGCCGACAGCGAGAAACATCACTTCGCGATCCACTGCGCCAAGCCGGTGCATATTCCAATGCGGCTCACCCGTGTCAGGATTCTCTAACCAGAGAACGCCTCGCGTGACACCCTTGCGATCCGAGACGAGAACATCTTGGTCGCCATCGCCGTCCATGTCGCGTGCGATCAACGACATAATCCAACCGGCGTCGTACAGCCGGTGATACTTCCACGCTGTTAGTTCACGCGGATTGGGCGGTGCCTGCAACCAGCCGACGGATGCGTGCGGACCTTTCGAGCCGACAACCAAATCGACGCCAAACTGTCCGTCGACTTGCATCGGTAAGCAGAACATCCACATTTGGTCGATGTCGGCACACGGGAGCTTGTCGGTTCGCCAATCGTTCGCCTCAAGATAGTTTTCGGCAGCCGGTGGTGCCCAGTGAATATAGACCTGGCGAGTCCGGCCTTCGCAACTGCTGACGACGTCCACATTCCCATCGCCATCCACATCCGCGAAGACAGCATCTTCGGGAGATTCCACGTGGCCCACGGTCACGGCGGGCCAAGGTTGTTTTGACTTATCCGCACCTGGGTTGAGATACACGCGAATGACACCACCTTCTTCCCAGCCGGTGGTCAGATCCATCCAGCCGTCGCCGTTTACGTCCGCGACACGAACTCCGTCAGCGCCACGAGACGAGTTGTCGATCGTGTGCCGAGTCCAAGGTTGTGCGTGAACCTGACAAACCACCAGTAAGGCAAGCACGAGTATCAGCGGGACAAGTCGAATACGCATGTTGAGAGGGGGGAAACATGTAACGTTGCAGGAAGGGCCTGGAGACCCGGGGCTTTTAACATCTTTGGAGACGGGCACAGTATCACCGGCCCGGAGGGTCGCAACAACCTCTGCCGGGGCTGTAAAGCCCCGGAATCATTTGCGATATGTTGCTGAAAGCCCCGATAGGGGGCGACACACTTCATCACCTGTGTCGCCCCTATCGGGGTTGGGTGTTAGCAACCGGGGCTTTACAGCCCCGGCAAGGGTTGTGTCAGCCCTATCGGGCTTATTCTCCCGGCATAACCACTACCCGATGGTCGTCCTAAACATGTTAAAAGCCCTGGGCCTGGAGACCCGTCTTACGCCAACGCGCGGCGTTCTTTCGCCGGGTTGTACTGCCGCCCGCACTTCTCACAAGCACTGTGCGGAGATCCGCCTTCACCCGCACGCCAGACATGATCGCAGGCACCGTTCGGCTTTGTACTGGCCAGTCCGCACTTGTGGCAGACTCCGGGGGGAAAACCTCCTAAGGCACCATCGAAATCGTGTTGGCAGCCATTGTCAAGTCGCTTTTGATTGGAAGCCTCTCGGGCCTGCCGTCGCGATTCGCCGTGTGCCGCAAGCTCGTCGAGTTCTTTATGCAACGTCCGATCTGAAACCATCCCGAGCAGGCCCTTGGCCAAGTGAATCAGGAAGTACAGGATGATCCCGGCCGGAATCATCGACAGCATCGCGATGAAAAAATACTGCTTAATCATGGATTGGCTGCGGGTAAGAGAAAGAACTGGTTTTGAAACGAAACGTCTCGCTAAACACTGCACGTCTACCTATTGTATACGCGAACTTTAAATTCCAAGCCCGCGCATTGTCGCGACCTGCTGGCATTTACTTGCCGTAGGTACGATTATGACGATTGGCACCTTCGTTGATTACTGGCCAACCGTGGACTCGCCTTTCAGATAATCGAGCGAAACCAGAAAACTGTCAAGCGCGGCGAGCGTTGACTCGAAGTACTTGTTTTCGCTGCGGCCGTAATTGAAGAAGCCGTGAGGCTGGCCTTCGTAACCGATCAGTTCGCACCGATTTCCGGCCTTCTTCATCGCCTCGGTAAAGTGCTCGACCGTCCGGTAAGGAACCGTCGTGTCTCCCTGGCCGTGAAAGATGATGGTCGGCGGCACACCGGCCTTAACGTGGTGATAGGGCGAGAGCGCCTTCGGATCGACGCCCATGCGATCAAGCAAAGTCGACGCTTTGTCTTCGGGGAGCGGATCTTCGCCATTGACCTGTGCCAACACTAGCGCCGGATTGAACAACGCCATAGCGTTGGGTTTCGAACTGATGGTCAAGTCTTCACCCGACTCTTCAAAGCCCGCGATCACGCCGGTACAGCCGGCGATGTGTCCACCCGCAGAACCGCCGCCAGCGACCACGCGATTCGG
>CAUJKL010000960.1 GCA_963204995.1 Planctomycetota bacterium
CTCAACTCTCAACTCTCAACTCTCAACTCTCAACTCTCAACTCTCAACTCTCAACTCTCAACTCTCCCCTATGCCATACACATTTAATAATCCCGAAGACGAACGGGCGATGCTTGACACGATCGGTGCGGCGTCGATCGAAGAGTTGTTCGCTCCAATTCCGAGAGCTCTGCGGTTTAAGCGATCGCTGGACATTCCCGCCGCGATGGGCGAGTTGGAACTGACTCAGCACATGGAAGCGCTGGCCGCGAAGAACGAACATGCGGGCCAGAAGATCTGCTTCCTTGGTGGCGGAAGTTATGACCATTTCGTCCCTGCGGTCGTCGACGCAATCGCATCGCGCGGCGAGTTTTACACTTCGTATACGCCGTATCAACCGGAAGTCAGCCAAGGCAATCTGCAAGTCACATTCGAATACCAGACATTGATCTGCCAACTGACCGGTATGGATGTGTCGAACGCCAGCCTGTACGACGGCGGCAGCGCAGCGGTCGAAGCAGTCCTGTTGTGCATGAGTGTGACGAAACGTTCCAAAGTCGTGACCGCGGCAAGCGTCCATCCGGAATATCGCCAGATCATCGAGACGTATTTCACTCATCTCGACGCCGAGTTGGTCATCGTGGGCTCGCCCGACGGGGTTGTTTCCATCGAAGAGCTGGAAGCCGCGGTCGACGACAACACGGCTTGCGTGTTATTACAGCAGCCGAATTTCTTTGGCTGTATCGAGGATGCCGAGCGAGTCGGACAGATCGCACATGCGAAAGGTGCGTTGTTCGCTGTTTCGTGCGATCCGATCAGCCTGGGCCTGCTGAAACGGCCCGGTGACATCGGCGCGGACGTCGTGGTTGCGGAAGGCCAAGCGCTAGGGACGCCGATGCAATACGGCGGTCCTTATTTGGGAATCATGGCCTGTCGCGAACAGTTCGTGCGACGTATGCCTGGTCGCATCGCCGGCCAGACGGTCGACCGCCGCGGCAAGCGCTGCTGGGTGCTGACGTTGCAAACACGCGAGCAACACATTCGTCGCGAGAAGGCCACAAGTAACATTTGCACGAATCAAGGATTGTTCGCGTTACGAGCCGCGATTTACCTGTCGGCAGTCGGGCCGCAAGGTTTGCGCGAGGCAGCCGAGTTGTGCCTGCATAAAGCTCAGTACGCGATCGATCAAATCATCGCGGACGATCGATTCGAGCTGGCCTTTCAGCAACCGATCTTCAAGGAGTTCGTGATTCGCGATACGAAAGGTAAGGTCGCCGAAGTATTAGCCGAGTGCAATGAATCGGGAATCCTCGCGGGTATCCCACTCGCGACCTGGTATCCCGATCTGGCGGACTGCTTCCTCGTTGCGGTCACGGAAAAAAGAACCAAACACGAAATTGACCAGTTGGCGGACAGCATGACGCATGCGTCTGTTGCTGGCTCAGCAGTCTCGGTATAAGGCGTCGACGTCCATGCGAAACACACGAGCAACTCAACCCATCTTCGAGCTCTCCAAGCCGGGTCGTCGCGCAACTAGATTCCCAGATTCCGATGTGCCCGTGCGGCCGATCGAGGAGTTGCTTCCAGAGCACTGCCGCGCGACGACGCTGCCACCGCTTCCCGAGGTGACTGAGCCCGATGTGGTGCGTCACTTCACCAACCTCTCGACGCTCAACATGTCGGTCGATACCCATTTCTATCCGCTCGGGTCGTGTACCATGAAACACAATCCCAAGCGAAACGAGCGACTCGCCAACCTACCGGGAATCGCGAACCTGCATCCCTATCAGCCAGACGACACGGTACAGGGCTTGCTGCAGCTGCTGCATGAGCTGCAAGACATGTTCGCTGAGATCTCGGGTTTGCCAGCCGTGTCGTTACAACCCGCTGCGGGCGCTCACGGCGAGTTGACGGCCCTGATGGTAGCCGCCGCCTATTTCGATGACATTGGCGAGAAACGTACGAAAGTGTTGGCACCCGATAGTGCTCACGGAACCAATCCGGCCAGCGCTAGCATGGCGGGCTTTGATACCGTCACGATCAAGAGCGACTCGCGAGGTTTGGTCGACCTCGCCGATTTGCGGTCAAAATTGGACGATCAAGTCGCCGTCTTCATGATCACGAACCCCAGTACGCTCGGCATCTTTGACGATCAAGTTGCGGAGATCGCGGATCTGGTTCACAAGGAAGGCGGGCTGATTTACCTGGATGGAGCCAACATGAACGCCATTCTTGGCATCGCTCGGCCCGGCGACTTTGGTGCCGACATGATGCACTACAACCCGCACAAGACATTCAGCGGACCACATGGCGGCGGCGGCCCAGGTGCTGGACCGATCTGCGTCACGGAGAAGCTTGGGCCTTACCTGCCTTCTCCGGTTGTCTGCCAACGCGATGGTCGGTTTGCACTCGACTATGAACGAGCCAAGTCAATCGGCCGAGTTCGTGCGTTCTTCGGCAATGTGGGCGTGTTAGTTCGCGCGTACTGCTATATCCGAACTCACGGCCCGGACGGCCTTCGTCGCGCGTCGGAACAAGCCGTACTGAATGCGAACTATCTGCTCAGCCGCGTCAAGCACATCCTGCCGGTTCCTCACGGTGATCGGTGCATGCACGAGTTCGTAGCCACGGCCAGCGAACTGAAGAAGACCAAAGGCATCAGCGCGATGGACATCGCCAAGCGATTGCTCGATTTCGGTTACCACGCACCAACGGTGTACTTCCCGCTTACCGTCCCTGAATCGATGATGATCGAGCCCACAGAGTCGGAGAGTAAGGAAACACTCGATGCCTTTGCCGAAGCCTTGTTCCGGATTACGGACGAAGCGGCTGACCTCTTGCACGAAGCCCCGCACACAACTCCCATCAGTCGCCCCAACGAAGTCCAAGCCGCTCGCAGCCCCATGTTGAAATGGACGTCCGTCTAATCGTCGACGAGCCAGCGGGGGGCTCGTGGAATATGGCGGTCGATGAAGCGCTGCTCGAGTCGGCGGGGCGGGAGAGTGGGGCGGCGTTGCGGTTCTACCAATGGAGTGAGCCAACTCTGTCGCTGGGATACTTTCAGCGTATCGATTCCCGCCATGAACACCCCTCCAGTTCGAGTCTGCCGGTTGTGCGGCGAGCGACGGGTGGTGGTGGAATCATTCACGATCACGAATTGACTTACAGCTTCGTGACGCCCATTCGAAA
>CAUJKL010000961.1 GCA_963204995.1 Planctomycetota bacterium
AACGTCTTCGATGCAATTGTCTTCGGCGAGCGTGAGCGGCGACGTTGGATGGCTGGCAGCAATGGCTTTGTGCGAACGCAAAACTTTTCGGGACCAGAAGAATCCGCAGCCGCCAGTGAATTGGTACATATAGCGATTGCCTACGCCAACGATGGCACAACCACCGGTTATCGCAACGGTCAGATTTATGGCAAAGCCTATCAGAGCGATGGCCCCGTGACGTTCAAAGCCGGTGAGTCGCAAGTCATCTTCGGACTTCGCCACAGTCCGCCCGGTGGCAATCGGTTCTTCACCGGGACGATTGATCGAGCGCGACTGTACGACCGAGCACTTTCGCCCGCTGAGGTCGCGGCGTCGGCTGGCACGACGAGCGACTACATTCCCGCAGCGGAGCTCATTGCTGGCTTATCCGAAGAGCAGCGCGTCGTGCGCTCGCAACTCCAGTTCGAGCGAGAGCAATTGCAATCGCAGCAAGCTCGATATAACGAGTCGACCGTTTACGCCGTAGCTCCGCGACCGCCGGAGCCGTCGCACGTGTTGGTGCGTGGCAACGCTGGTCAACCGGGAGAACTTGTCGCGGCAGGTGGTGTCGCGTCGTTGCAAGGAGTCGATGCGGACTTCAGGTTATCGACGGACGCGTCCGATGCGGATCGCCGACAAAAGCTGGCGGCCTGGATCACCGATCCGCAGAACCCGCTCTTCGCTCGTGTCCTCGTGAATCGCCTGTGGCATTATCACTTTGGCATCGGTGTGGTCGACACGCCGAACGACTTAGGCTTCAACGGCGGTCGGCCGACGCATCCCGAACTGCTCGATTACCTGGCACAGGAGTTAGTCGAGAGTGGTTGGAGCATGAAGGCGATTCATCGCCAGATCGTCACGTCCGCGACGTATCGTCAGTCGTCGCAGTACGACACCGAGCAGGCGAACATCGACGCGAGCAACCGCTACTTGTGGCGGATGACACCGCAGCGACTCGAGGCCGAAACCATTCGTGATACGGTCTTAGCGATTTCAGGCGAGCTGAATCCGACGATGTACGGTCCAGGCTATCACGACTTCCGCACGTTCAACTTCAATTCACAGTTCTACGAGATGCTCGATCCTGTTGGCGCGACATTCAATCGGCGGAGCCTCTATCGTACTTGGGTTCGTTCGGGGCGAAGTCGATTTCTCGATGTCTTCGATTGTCCCGACCCTTCGGCTCAAGCGCCTAAGCGAGCCATCACGACGACGCCTCTACAAGCCCTATCGATGCTCAACAATTCGTTTGTATTGCGGATGGCGGATCGATTCGCGGCTCGCATCGAAGCTGCGACAGAACCCAACGATCTGGCTCGAGTTCGCGAAGCCTATCGTCTGGCCTTTGGTCGCTTGCCAAGTGAGAACGAATTGCGAGATTCCGCAGCATTCATCCGACAGCACGGGCTCGCCGCGTTATGCCGCGTGATCTTCAACAGCAACGAATTCCTCTATGTCGACTAAAGCACAAATGGCACCGATCGGGGCCATGCCAGTCGCGTGACAGCAGACGTCGCGAAAGAAGCAGGCCAGAGAGCCAAGTCCCACGAGACCGCCGCTGCGGGCGATCTCGTGGTTGGTTGGCTGCTGCTTATTGGCTATCGCTGGACGGGGATTCGTCTGGCGTAAACAAGCTGTCCAATACGCTGCTCGTTTCGATAGCGGGCGTGCTTTGCACCGCTTCCGTTGCGGCGGACTCGCCGGATGCTCCGTTGCCATCTTCGCCACCTTGCAGTAGCGGGAAGCTCGTAACAAGCGCACGTTCCTTCTCGGCGGCCATCGCTTGCAGCGCTTCGGGACGGTAACGAACTTCGGACTCTTGGAAAGTTCGGAAACCAGTTCCAGCTGGAATCAAGTGACCCAGGATGACGTTCTCCTTCAAGCCAACGAGCTCGTCGCTCTTGCCAGCCAAAGCGGCTTCGGTCAGCACCTTGGTGGTTTCCTGGAAGCTGGCGGCTGAAATGAAGCTGGCACTTTGGACCGATGCTTTCGTAATACCGAGCAACTGAGTACTCGCAGTCGCGGGCTTCGGTCGACTTCCCTTCGCCGGCTTTCCACCCATCGTCTCGATGCGAGCGTTTTCTTGCTCGAGAGCTTCACGGGGCACAATCGTGCCTTCCTCAAACATCGTCTCGCCCTTATCCGAAATCTTGACGCATCCGGAGAGGGCTTGATTGGCTTGACGGAACTCGAAGCGATCCATGTCCAATCCTGGCAACAGGGTCGTGTCGCCTGGATTCTCGATCTTCACCTTCCGCAACATGCGGGCAATGATGATCTCGATGTGCTTGTCGTTGATCTCCACTCGCTGGCTGCGATAAACGCTCTGAATTTCGTGGACAAGGTATTGCTGAACGGCTTCCTCGCCGGACACTCGTAGAATGTCGTGCGGAACTAGCGGACCATCAACCAACGCCTGACCGGCCTTCACGATGTCGCCCGAATGAACGAGGAACCGCTTGCCGTGTGGAACGAGATGTTCGCGTTCGATACCGCTTTCGCTGCGGACAACGATAGTTCGCTTGCCTCGGCGCTTCTCGCCCAGAATCTCGATCACGCCGTCGATCTCGGCGATGACCGCTGGATCTTTGGGCTTCCGAGCTTCAAAGATTTCCGTAACACGAGGCAGACCACCGGTGATGTCTGTAACTCCGGATGCTTCTCGGGGCATTTCGGCGATCACGATACCGGCGGAAACATTCTTTCCCTCTTCGATAAGAATGTGAGCACGTTCGGGCAGGTAGTAGACGTCCAGCGGTTTGCCGTCCGTATCCTCTAACACGACCTGCGGATGCAATTCGCCCTTATGTTCGGTAATCACCGTACGAACGTGACCGCTCGGATCTTTTTCGAGCTTCATCGTCTCGTTTTCAACGACGTCTTCGTAGCGGATCTTACCGGCGACCTCGGCGAGAATTGGAATCGTATGCGGATTCCACTGGCACAACTTCTGACCGACTTTGACTTCTTGGTTTTCTTCGACCAGCAAAGTCGCTCCGGTCGGAACTTCATACTTCTCGATTTCGCGGCCCTTGGCATCGAGAATCGCGATCTCGCCGTTTCGCGTGAGAACGACGTCGATGCCTTCGGAGCTGCGCACAACTTTCATGTGCGTGAAGCGAACCGTACCTTCACGCTTGGCGAGCGTTTCACTTTCTTCAACGTGCGTATTCACCGTTCCACCGATGTGGAACGTACGCATCGTCAACTGCGTGCCAGGTTCGCCGATACTTTGGGCACCGATAATGCCTACCGCCATACCTTCTTCGACCATGTTGCCGGTCGACAGGTCCATGCCGTAGCACGCTCGGCAGACGCCAAGCGTCGCGTCACAAGTCATTGGACTACGCACTTGAATACGCTCTAGACCGAGATCTTCGATCTTACGGGCGATGTTGGGCGTGATCAGTTGACTCTCGCGAACGATCGTCTCGTCGGTGATTGGGTTGACGATGTTCTGACGACTGACGCGTCCCATAATCGCATCCGTCAAGCGAACTTCGACCTTCTCGCCGCGATAGATAACGCCCTTGGTGATGCCCTGCGTCGTGCCGCAGTCTTCCATCGTGATGACAACGTTCTGCGCGACGTCCGCCAACTTTCGTGTCAGGTATCCCGAGTCGGCCGTCTTCAGAGCCGTATCGGCAAGACCCTTTCGAGCACCGTGCGTCGAACTGAAGTACTCGAGCACCGTCAGTCCTTCGCGGAAGTTCGCTTTAATCGGCGTTTCGATAATCTCGCCGGTTGGTTTCGCCATCAAACCACGCATGCCGGCCAACTGGCGAATCTGCTCGACACCACCCCGAGCACCCGAGTTCGCCATCAGATACACCGGGTTCACATAACCGTGACCGCCGCGATCGTCAGACTTCATCGCTTCCATCATCTCGCCCGTGATAGCTTCGCGAGTGTGGGTCCAGGTGTCGAGAACCTGGTTGTAACGCTCTTGATCCGTGATAACACCACGTTCGTAGAGCTTCTTGAATTTGAGCACTGTCTTCTCGGCTTCGCCGATGTACTTTTCCTTCGAGTCTGGTGTCACCAAATCGTCGGTCGCGAATGACAGACCGCTACGAGTACTCTCGGTGAACCCAAGGTGGTTCATATCGTCAAGCAGCTTGATTGTGGCGCGACGACCTAATCGCTGATAACAGTCGGAAATCACGGACGCCAAGTCACCGGATTTCAGCGGCGAATTGTAAAAGTCCATGCCCGCTGGCAGCATCGAATTGAACAGGATGCGTCCGTAGGTTGTCTCAATCAGCACGCCGGGCTTGGCGGAATCGTCGTCGGACTTCACCTTTCGGTTTTTCGGAAGCCTAACCTTGACGACGGCATGAATGTCGATCACTCCCTGCGAGTAAGCCAAATCGGCTTCTTCCGGCGAGGAGAAAATCATCCCTTGGCCCTTACGATTGGGCAACGAAAGGGTGACGTAATTGCAACCCATCACCGTGTCCTGCGACGGACTCATGATCGGTCGGCCGTTGGATGGCGCGAAGATGTTATTCGTCGACAGCAACAGCGTATGTGCTTCGACCTGGGCCTCGATCGACAAAGGCAGATGAACGGCCATCTGGTCGCCGTCGAAGTCGGCATTGAAGCCTTTGCAGCTTAATGGATGGAGGTGAATCGCGTTGCCTTCAACGAGTGTCGGCTCGAAACCTTGAATACCCATCCGGTGCAAGGTCGGTGCACGATTGAGAAGAACTGGGTGGTTCTTGATTACCTGTTCAAGGATATCCCACACTTCTTCATCTTTCCGTTCGAGCATCTTCTTGGCGCTCTTGATCGTGTCAGCGTGACCAAGCTCTTTCAAACGCCGTATGATGAACGGTTGGAATAATTCCAAGGCAATCTTCTTGGGCAAGCCGCATTGATGCAGCTTGAGCTTCGGGCCCACGACGATCACGCTCCGCGCCGAATAGTCGACGCGTTTTCCGAGCAGGTTCTCGCGGAACCGTCCCTGTTTACCCTTGATCATGTCGGTCAGGGATTTGAGCGGGCGGTTGCTGCTGCCGAGCACAGGTCGTTTGCAGCGATTGTTGTCAAACAATGCATCCACGGATTGCTGCAACATTCGCTTCTCGTTGCGAATGATGACTTCGGGCGCATTCAAATCGACCAGCTTGCGCAAGCGATTGTTGCGGTTAATGATTCGGCGGTACAAGTCGTTCAAATCGCTGGTGGCAAAGTTACCGGAATCGAGCAAGACGAGGGGGCGAAGGTCGGGAGGAATGACCGGAATAACGTCCAAGACCATCCACTCCGGACGATTATCGCTATCTCGGATCGATTCGACGATCTTCAATCGATTCGTCAGGTCTTTACGCTTCTGCTTCGAGTTCGTCGTTGCCAAGTCAACGCGCAGATCCTGCGACAACTTGACGAGATCGAGCACACTGAGCAGCTTGCGAATGGCCTCGGCACCCATCTCGGCTTCAAAGCTGCCTTCGCCCCATTGATCCTTGGCGGCACGATACTCCTCTTCGGTGAGCAGCTGGCGGGCTTCCAAGCTGGTTTCGCCAGGATTGACGACGACGTAGTCCTGGAAGTAAATCACCTTCTCTAGACTGGTCGTCTTCATCTCTAGCAGGTTGCCGAGACGGCTGGGCATGGCTTTGAAGAACCAGATGTGAACGACCGGTGCGGCGAGTTCAATGTGCCCCATCCGCTTACGCCGCACGCGCGAGTGAGTGACCTTCACTCCGCAACGATCGCAAATCATTCCCTTGTACTTCATGCCGCGATACTTACCGCAGGCGCACTCCCAGTCTTTCTCTGGGCCAAAGATTCGCTCGCAGAACAGACCATCCTTCTCTGGACGATACGTCCGATAGTTGATGGTTTCGGGCTTCTTGACTTCGCCGAAGGACCAGCTACGGATATCGTGAGGCCGGGCCAAGCTGATTTTGACTGCCGAGTAATCGTTAATTCGATCGTAAGAGCCTTCACCAATGGTCATAATGCCCGTACTCCTGTTTGAGTCACCGTTGTGAGTTACTGGGTATGTCGGAGCGAGAGCCTCGTTCCGAGTAACCGTGTGGTGCGATTCGTGTATATAAAAGGCGTGTCGCCGTGGTTATTAGCCGTTCCCGTGTCGCTAGACGCGTCGCTTCTCAAGCTGCATGTTCAGCGCCAAGCCGCGAATCTCGTTCGTTAACACGTCAAAGCTGGCGGGTGTTCCGGCTTCCAACGTGTTCTCTCCCTTGACCATCGACTCGTAGATTTTCGTGCGACCTTCAACATCGTCGCTCTTCACCGTGAGCAACTCCTGAAGGATGTAGGCAGCACCGTACGCTTCCAAAGCCCAGACTTCCATTTCTCCAAAACGTTGACCGCCGAAGCGAGCTTTACCACCCAGCGGTTGTTGGGTGATCAGGGAGTAAGGACCGGTGCTGCGGGCGTGAACCTTGTCGTCCACCAAATGGTGCAACTTCAGCATGTAGATGTAGCCGACGGTCGTCTCTTGGTCCAACGGCTGTCCCGTGCGTCCGTCATGCAAGCGAACCTTTCCGTGACGCGGGAGGCCTGCTTCTTCCAGACAATCGTTGATGTTCGCTTCGGTCGCACCGTCGAAGACCGGCGTAATCGCCTGGAAGCCAAGCAATGCGCCCGCCCAGCCAAGGTGAGTCTCGAGGATCTGCCCAACATTCATACGACTTGGCACGCCAAGCGGGTTGAGCATGATCTGAATCGGTGTGCCATCCGGCAGGAAGGGCATGTCTTCGACGGGCAGGATCTTGGAAATCACACCCTTGTTGCCGTGACGTCCCGCCATTTTGTCGCCGACCGAGATCGTTCGCTTCGTGGCGATGTAGACCTTGACCATCTGGAGCACGCCGCTCCGCAACTCATCACCGCGCTTCATGCTGTTCAGCTTTCGGTCGCGGGTATCAATGGCGTCTTCCACTGCCGGCCACAAGTCCTTGTAGAGTTGCTGGACCTGTGCAATCAGATCCTCGCTACGCATGTTTGCCGTAACCGTCTCCAAACGGAACTGCTGTGCTCGCTCGGCCACGAATTTCGGATCTTGATCGCGAACAAGAGGCGTACCGTCTTCGTCCGTCAGAGTTCGACCGAGAGCTTTCTCCATCTCAGCGATCAAGACGCCAAAGACCTCCGAGATACGGCTGTTGCCCTCGATCTCGGACTCCTTCAGTTCCTTTTCGAATCGCTTACGCTCGTCATCGCCGAGGCTCATGCGCCGCGAGAATTTTTGCGTATTGATCACAATCCCTTCGATACCGGAAGGAACTTCCAACGAGTCGTTCTTGACGTCTTCACCGGCCCGGCCAAAGATCGCGTGAAGAAGCTTTTCTTCCGGCGTCAACTCGGTTTTCGACTTGGGAGAAACCTTACCGACCAAGATGTCGCCAGGACGTACATACGTGCCAACGCGAACGATTCCGCTCTCGTCAAGATTGCGAAGTGCCTTCTCGCTGACGTTGGGTATGTCTCGCGTAAACTCTTCGCGACCGAGCTTCGTTTCACGTATCTCGACGTCCGACTCTTCGATATGAAGTGACGTGTAAGTGTCGCTCTTCACCAGATCTTCGCTGATGATGATCGCGTCCTCGTAGTTGTAACCATCGAACGACATGAAGCCGACTAGGACGTTTCTGCCCAAGGCCAACTCGCCTTTATAGGTCGCGGCACCGTCTGCCAAGACTTGACCGCGCTCGACCTTGTCGCCAACGTTGACGATCGGCTTTTGATTACAGCAGGTTCGTTCGTTAAGCCCGACAAACTTCTTCATGAGATAGACATCGCTACCGACTTCGATTCGCTCGGCGTCGCAGTAGGTAACTTTTCCGGCGCGCTCGGCTCGAACCAACATGCTCGAGTTCTGCGCCACCTCACGCTCCATGCCCGTTCCCACAATCGGTGGTTCAGTGATCAGCAATGGCACCGCTTGACGCTGCATGTTCGAACCCATCAACGCTCGGTTCGCATCGTCGTGCTCCAGGAAGGGAATCAGGCCAGCCGATACACCGACCATCTGACTTGGCGCCACGTCGATATACTCGACTTGCTCGGGCAGAACTATTTCAAAGTCGGATCGATGGCGCGCGATCAGGTTTGCACCGCCGACCAAGACACCGGCTTTTACTTCGGTATCCGCCGGCGCTACATACGCATTCGACTCTTCGTCGGCCCGCAACCACACGACCTCGTCGGTGAGCTTGCCCTTTTTGACGATGCGATAGGGAGTGACCAAAAATCCATAGTCGTCCACGCCTGCATAAATCGCCAAGCTGGAAATCAAGCCGATGTTCGTACCTTCCGGAGTCTCAATCGGACAAATTCGCCCGTAATGCGAGATATGAACGTCGCGAACTTCGAACCCGGCACGCTTTCGATTCAGACCACCAGGACCAAGAGCGGACAATCGCCGTTCGTGAGTCAACTGGGATAAGGGGTTTGTCTGGTCAACAACCTGAGACAACTCGCCTCGTCCGAAAAAATACTCGATTGCGGCTGAAACGCTCTTGGGATTCACCAGACTTCGAGGCGTCATATCCTCTTGGTCTTTCAGGCTCATCCGCTCCTGAACGGTTCGGCGAAGCTTCAGAAAACCCTTTCGCAATTCATCGGATGCCAACTCGTCGATCGTCCTCAAGCGACGGTTCCCAAGATGGTCGATATCATCGATTTGGGCACCGCTCGAAACGAACAAACTGAGCAGGTATTTAATTGCCGATATCAAGTCCTCGGGTCGAAGCGTCATCTCTTTTTCAGAAACGTTCAGCTCCAGCTTCCGATTGATACGGAAGCGTCCGACGCGACCGAGGCGATATCGGTTGACGTCATAGAATTTCTCTTGGAACAGCGTCCTCGCCTTTTCCAATTGAGGCGGGTTACCGGGTCGAAGTCGCTGGTAGATTCGCAGGAGCGCTTCTTCGTGACTGGAGGTGACGTCTTCGGCGAGGCTGTTTGTGATGAGCGCCGACGATGGCGGCGACATGACCTCAACCTTCTTAATCCCCGCAGTACAAATCAACTCGGCGGCGTTCTTCGTGATCTTCTGCCCCGCTTCGACGATGATTTCACCGGCCCGCTCACTCTCCGATGGATAGACGATATCGTCGACGGCGATCTTACCGTCAATCTTCGTGACGCTCCGTCCGTCGACAATTTTCTCGGTCGAGGTTTCGTAAAACACGCGTAGCAGCTCCGCATCGGAGCTGTATTTCGGGTCCATCGCTCGCAGGAGGGTCACCGCGGAAAATTTACCGCTTTGGTCGATGCGCACGGACAACGCATCTTTTTTCGTGACGTTCAATTCAATCCAGCTGCCGCGTTCTGGAATGATCCGGCAACTTGGGAGCTTACGTTCCGATGTGCCATCCTGCTCCATGACGAAGTCAACACCTGGGCTGCGGTGCAACTGACTGACCACCACACGTTCGGCACCATTGATGATGAACTCGCCACCACCGAGCATGATCGGAATATCGCCAAGATAGACCTCTTCTTCGACGGGTTGATCTTTATTCAATCGCAGCCAGACGCGAAATGGCTTGCCGTAAGTCAACCGCAGTTGCCGGCATTCTTCTGGTGTATATCGCGGCTTCCCAAGTTCGTAGCGTAAGTACTCGAGCGTAATCTGCTTGTCATAACTTTCGACGGGAAAGATCTCGCGCAACACGCCTTCGAGACCTTGATCTTTTCGCTTCGCTTGCGCGACATTCTCTTGGAGAAATGCCTTATAGCTCGCTGTTTGAATCTCTGTTAGATCGGGAGCCAGGAAGGATTCGCGTCCACTTCCGAAGCGACGAACCTGAGTCGGATTCAAGCGTCGTTCTGCTGAGGTAGCCATAAGCGTTCTCTCTCCGCTAATAAGAATTAGTCAAACTGGAACCCGAGCGCTCTTTCGCAATCTGATCGCCGCCAGGCAACTGCCAATTAGACGAATACATACGAACAGCCATTAAGATCCAGGCGTGACTTGGGAATCGGCGCGCACAACTCCCCGGGCAGATAAATACATCAACGCATCGCGGGCCGCAAACCGCACGGAATAGATCAAACAAACTTCTCCCACTTGCGTTCCGGTCGACCCAGCGCCGACCGGAACGCTGCTGTGTTAGAATCGTTACGCCTTGAGTTCGACGGAGGCACCAGCTTTTTCTAGCTCCTCCTTGATCTTTTGCGCGTCTTCCTTGGAAGCCTTTTCCTTGATCGTAGCTGGTGCGCTTTCGACCAACTTCTTGGCCTCCATCAGAGTCGCGCCGGTGATGTTCTTGACGACCTTCACCACATCCAACTTCTTGTCACCGAAGCCAGTCATCACGACGTCAAATTCAGTCGGCTCGGCTGCCGCGGCAGGGCCGCCATCCGTGGGAGCCATCATGATCGCACCGCCACCTGAGGCCGGTTCGATCCCGTAGGCATCCTTGATGTAATCGCTGAGTTCCTTGGCTTGCTTGAGGGTCAGCCCTGCAATCTTGTCGCCAATTTCCTTCAAATCCGCCGAGACTTCAATCGTTGCGCTTTCGGACATTTCTACTAACTTCCTTTCCCGTTACCTTTGCCGCCGACGAGCGGCTAATAATTGTGAGCTATCTTCTGGCTTTGCGTGAGTCGCCCAGTACGAGGCTGGACACTGACGCTACTAACTCTCGCGAGCTTACTTCTCTTCGGACTTTTGCTTAATCTGACTGGCAAGTGCGCCGCCGGGCGACAGGAGCTGCGAAACCAAGTTGGCCCCCGGTGCCAAAATCTGGCCCATCAACAAACTCAATTGCTCCATTCGATTCGGCCACTTACTGATCTCTTTGACTTTCTCCGAGGTGAGATGTTCACCGTCCATCACACCGCCGCGTGGCTCGAACTTCGCGAACTCACCGCTTTTGTCAACGCGGGTGACTTCCTTCACCAGCGACACAAAATCCTCCCCACCCCAGACAACTGCTAAAGAGCCTTCCAGGCCCTCGAACGCAGCGTTCAATGGGGTTCCCTCCGTGGCACGCTTCGCCAAGCTGTTCTTCACAACCATCAGGCCAATGCCTTTGTCGCGAAACTTCTTTCGGAGCAACACCGTGTTATTGGCTTCCATTCCGACAACGTTCACCAGAACCGCGTCATCAACGCCGCCCAAACGTCGCTTCAGGTCTTGGACTACCAGATCCTTAACGTACTTACTCATGATTCCACGCCGCTAAATTGTTAGAACGCTTAAACTCGCTAGATCGTTACCGCAATGCCCGGGCTCATCGTCGCACAGATCGAAATGTTCCGCACGTAGGAGCCCTTGATGGCATTTGGCTTTAAGCCATTGATGTGATCGAGGAACGACTGAATATTCTCTTGCAATCGAGTGGCATCGAAGCTCAACTTCCCCACGACCGCATGCACGTTGCCGCCCGAGTCATTTCGAAACTCAACTTTGCCAGCCTTATACTCCTTCACGACCTTCGCAACGTCTGGCGTGACTGTGCCAGCCCGAGGCGACGGCATCAAGCCTCTCGGCCCGAGCACCCGACCAAGCGGGCCAACCAATCCCATCATGTCTGGAGCGGCAATACAGACATCAAAGTCGAGCCATCCGTCCTTGATTCGATTCGCCAAATCTTCTTGGCCAACTTCATCCGCGCCAGCCTCTTTGGCCGCGATCGCAGCATCGCCTTTGGCAAAGACCACTACCCGTTGGGTTCTGCCGATGCCATGAGGCAATACGACGGAACCGCGAACGATCTGATCCGCTTGCTTGGAGTCAATCCCGAGCCGCATGTGAATCTCGACGGTCTGGTCGAACTTCGTGGTTCCGAAGTCCTTCAACATGCCGACCGCCGAACCTAGCGGCACTGGCGCAGTCGACTTTTGTTTGCTCTGAAGAGCCCGATATCGCTTTGATTGCTTTGGCATTTCTAACCCTCAACCTCTAGGCCCATGCTGCGTGCTGTACCTTCAATCATTCGGCGGGCGTGTGCAAGATCGCGAGCGTTCAAGTCATCCATCTTCTTCTTACAGATGTCTTCCAACTGAGCGACCGTTACCTTGCCAACCTTGTCTCGATTCGGAACGCCAGATCCCTTGGCGATTCCAGCCGCTTGCTTCAGCAATGCCGCAGCGGGCGGGCTCTTCGTAACGAACTCGAAACTGCGGTCGTTGAAAATACTGACGACGACCGGGATGGGAGTCCCGTTATATTCCTTGGTTCGGTCGTTAAACTGCTGTACGAACTGACCGAGATTGATTCCAAATTTACCGAGCGAAGTACCGACCGGGGGAGCAGGCGTCGCCGATCCTCCTGGCACTTGAAACTTCGC
Source organism: Planctomycetota bacterium (assembly GCA_963204995.1). GTDB lineage: Bacteria > Planctomycetota > Planctomycetia > Pirellulales > Pirellulaceae. Next base: position 12,297 of record CAUJKL010000961.1, read on the forward strand.
TTGACCTACTAGTTGCTTTGCCATTACCTATTTATCCAGTCCCAAAATCAGGCCGCTAAACTGACTCGATCTGCCAGTGCTCCAACTCCACTGGAGTCGATCGGCCAAAAATATTAATCATCACCGTCACGCGACCGTTCGCCTCATCAACCCCCTCGACGTCACCTTCAAAATTCTGAAAGTACCCGTCCTTCACCCGCACACGATCACCAATACTGAAAGGAATCGCTGTCTTTACCTGCTGTTCGCCATCTTCTTCGTCGGCACCCAGCTTAAGAATCCGCTCGACATCAGCAGGGTCCATCGGTGCCGGACGCCCCGCTGACCCGGTAAAATCGCCGATTCCGGAAGTCTCACGAACTGCAAACCACGTATCATCATTAATGGCCATGTTGACCATGATGTAGCCGGGATACAGCTTCTTCTTGACGATTCGACGCTTGCCTGTCTTCGTAAACTCGGCGATGTCCTCGGTCGGCACGATGATATCGCCAAAGTAGCGTTCCAAGCCTTCAATCTTGACTTTTCGCTCCAACGCAGAGCGAATTGACTCTTCCCGATTGACCTGAACCTTCAAGATGTACCATTCCGTCTTAATCACTTCATCGGGCCCGCCGACATCATCCTGGATCAACTCCAAAGGCTCGACGTCAGCGTCGTTGTCTACTTGTTCGTCGTCGCCATCATCATCTTCGTCCTCGTCCAGGCTATCGGCAGAGTCATCGGCCACCAAGCCTATCGTCGACTCGTCATCACCGCCCGCCGAACCCGCGCTGACGGCGGAATCCCCCGCTTCCACGCTCATATCACCATTCTCGGCACCTTGCGGTCCCTGTGGCGTTTCTTCGAGGCTATCTGATTCGACGTTCACCGACAAACTCCTACTCCAAACAGATCGACCAACCTTAGCCGACCCTACTTCAAAACTCCCAGCACGTTCTTAAACAAGTACTGCCACAAGACGTCATAGCCGAAGAGAACGATCGCCAGCATGAAGATCACAAAGATTACAACCACAGAACTACGAATCAACTCACCTCTCGACGGCCAAGAAACCTTGTTCATCTCAGCTTCGACGGCGATCAAAAAGTCGGCAAACTTCGGGAAATTCACCGCTCGATAGCCAGACCAAAAGCCGACCACCAGCAAGGCCAACGGCCCCACATATTGCCACACATTCGCTTCATACAACGTCTGATACAACCTCAGAGATGCGAGCGCGATGACCGCCCAGAGAACAGCACATGTAACCTGCCGAGTAATCCTTCCCTGACTGGGCTTATACAGCCCCACATGGAAGATTTCTCCCACAAAGCTACCTGCTGGCACTGCTTTCTGTTTTGACATATCGCAAATCACCTCCGCAATCCGTGCTTCAAAAACGCATCCTTGCGAATATTACTTGACCGCAACAACCACTTAATCCACTCCCGGCCCAAGAGGCGAAAAATGCCTCTTAGTACCAGGAGACTGAATGGCAGGGGCGGCGGGACTCGAACTCGCGACCGCTGGTTTTGGAAACCAGTGCTCTACCAACTGAGCTACACCCCTCCGTGTACATCCAACTGCTACTCGATGATTTTCGTCACCACTCCCGAGCCGACCGTTCGTCCACCCTCACGAATGGCGAAGCGGACACCGTCATCCATCGCGATCGGCTTATGCAACTCGATAGTCACCTTGACATTGTCGCCGGGCATGCACATTTCTGCGCCTTCGAGGTTTGCGGTTCCAGTTACATCCGTTGTGCGAAAGTAAAACTGTGGGCGATAGCCGCTAAAGAAGGGAGTGTGGCGACCACCTTCGTCCTTCGATAGGCAGTACACTTCGGCCTCGAATTTCTTGTGCGGCGTAATCGAACCTGGCTTCGCCAAGACTTGGCCGCGCTCGATCTCGTCCCGCTTAACGCCACGCAACAGACAACCGACATTGTCACCCGCCCGGCCTTCATCAAGGAGCTTGCGGAACATCTCGACACCCGTGCAGGTCGTCTTTCGCGACGTCTCATGCAAGCCGACGATTTCAATTTCCTCACCGGTTCGCACGATACCTCGCTCAATACGTCCCGTCGCAACGGTACCACGACCCTCGATTGAGAAGACGTCTTCAATCGCCATCAAAAACGGCTTGTCTTCTTGCCGTACGGGCTGCGGAATATGCGCATCCACCGCAGCCAACAGCTCGGCAATACAAGCCGTCGCAACAGGGTCACTCGGGTTCTGGTAAGCCGGCAATGCCGACCCACGCACGATTGGAATATCATCGCCCGGAAAATCATACTTGTTGAGCAACTCGCGGATTTCGATCTCGACGAGATCGAGCAACTCTTCGTCGTCCACCAAGTCGATCTTGTTCATGAAAACAACCAGCGCCGGCACATCAACTTGACGAGCCAACAACACGTGCTCCTTCGTCTGCGGCATCGGACCGTCTGCCGACGACACAACCAAAATCGCACCGTCCATCTGCGCGGCACCGGTGATCATGTTCTTGATAAAGTCAGCATGCCCCGGACAATCGATGTGGGCGTAGTGGCGATTTTCAGTCTCGTACTCAACGTGAGCCACGGCAATCGTGACCGTCTTGGTTGAGTCGCGAACAGTACCGCCCTTTGCGATATCAGCGTAAGACTTGAACTTCGCCAAGCCCTTCGCGGCCTGCACTGCAACCAGAGCTCCAGTCAGGGTCGTCTTACCATGATCGATGTGGCCGATCGTTCCAACGTTACAGTGCGGTTTAACCCGCTCGAAAACCTCCTTGGCCATGCTTTTTACCTATATCTTTTGTTTTGTCAGGGGTTAACGGAACTTAATCAATACTACTAACCAACTCGCTGCAATCAGAAGAGCTGCTGATGGGACTTGAACCCATGACCTCGTCCTTACCAAGGACGCGCTCTACCAACTGAGCTACAGCAGCGGAACCACTTGCGATACACACCACAATCAAAGTGCTTCAGCCACTCCGTCAAAGCCACTGCGTCGCAGCCTCTGATCGTTTAACCAACAAGAGCGGGCGAAGGGAATCGAACCCTCGTCTTCAGCTTGGAAGGCTGTGGCTCTACCATTGAGCTACGCCCGCAATACGCATCCACACACTGAATATGAGCAATTCTCTCTATTGCCGTTTCTTTCTCAACACCAAACCTTCAGGAGACCCGAAAACAAGTGGGGGGAACAGGATTCGAACCTGTGAAGGCTAAGCCATCAGATTTACAGTCTGACCCCTTTGACCGCTCGGGAATCCCCCCAACTTTAAAATCGACTCTGCAAACAATTTCGTATATGAGCCAGCGGAGGGACTTGAACCCACAACCTGCGGTTTACAAAACCGCTGCTCTGCCAATTGAGCTACGCTGGCAGTCTAAGCTCTTGGCGAATTTACTTTCTCCACATTCACACACTGCCCCTACGGGAAGATGGTGAAAACCAGCTAATATACCGAAGCAGCGAAGACACGCAATACGGATACCGACAATTCGCGTGCCAAGAATGCTCGCTCATGTCAATAACAGACTAAATCACACACATTCGTCGCGACATTCGACAAAAAAAGGGAGCTACAGAAAGCCTTCAGCAGATATATCCAGCAAGCTACTTTCATGCGAAAGCACGCTTCAGTACAAATCTGCCTTAAAGACTTACTACAACTCCCTATGGAAATTCCCCTCATCGCGGGGATTCTATAGCACCAACTAATCTGGTAGCTCAAGACTTTCTTCTTGAACCGCCTGCCTTAGCTTATTCAACGCTCGCGCTTCAATCTGGCGTACGCGTTCCTTCGTAACGCCCATCTCGGCACCGACTTCTTTCAGGGTTTGCGGTTCCTGGGTGTAGTCGAGACCGAAGCGGCTAATGATAATCTTCTGCTCTCGGTCGTCAAGCCGAGACAAAATCTTATTGACTTGCTCGGACCTGAGTCGCTGAGCACTCTCTTCACCCATCTGGTCGCCACGCCCATCTTCCTGACTAGTGAACATCTCATCCAAACTGGTCCGGAAGCGATCACGATGCTTGAACTCGTGCGGAATCGTGCGCGCAAAGTTCTTCATGATGGCCCAACTGGCGTAGGTGCTAAACTTGTTCCCTCGCGAGTAATCAAATTTTTCCACCGCACGAATGAGCGACATGTTGCCGTCGCTCACCAGCGTAAAGAAATCGTCTGTCGAATTGACGTGTTTCTTGGCGATGGAAACGACGAGCCGCAAGTTAGATTGCACGATCTGATTCTTGATCTGCACCGCTTGCTCGTACATTTGCTCGATTTCCTCCATCACCGCGCTCTTCGCGCGCGACGGGTTAAGCGAGTTCCGCAGCTGCGACGCCTTGTACTTCAGGAAATTGAACTTCCGGAACAAATGATACTCCTGCTCGCGATTCAATAGCGGCGTGTCGTAAAGCGAAGCCAGGTAGGGCGGCAACCCCGAGGGTGCTCGCGACTTGCGTCCAACCGCATCGAGCTCGGGCATCGGGCCGAGCATCTCTGCTTCCAACTTCTTCTTCGAGAAACTGTCGTTGTGAATGTAGTCCAGCGGCAACTCCAAAATGCGCGTGGCGCGCATTTCATTCACAATACGATAAACACTCGTTCGCGTGCGGCAGTAGCGTCGAGCTAGACTTTCGACAGACACGCCACGTCGATACTGCTGATAGATCTTCTGCTTTGCTTCTTCCGTCAGCGGACCCGTTCGGCTAGGAAATACAGCCAAATCAGGGTGCTTGTCATCGAACTGCTTAAGCGTATACCTGATCGTCTCGACACTGCGGTTCGCTTGCTCGGCAATACGGCGAGCAACCTCGGACGGGCAAGCTCCGGCCGCCGCCAAGCGCCGAGCCAGATCGACGATGTCGTCTCGCTCTTCGTTCGAAAGCTGACTGAATCGCTCGCCCCGTTTAACGCGTTCGTTATTCTTGGCAACGAACCGCTCGACACTGCTGCGGAGGAACCCAACGCGTTTACGCCCGCCAAAGATAAAGCGTCGACTCACCAACCCTTGCTCGCGCCAGCGGGAAATCGTTTTCGTCGAGACCTTGAAAAGCTTGCTCAAGTCCTCCACCGTATGAACTTGCTCAAGCATGTCCTCGGCGCGGATGTCAGCTGCGTCGGAAACGTCTTCCACGAATAGCCTTAGATCGTGCTTGGCAGCGGCCCCCAGCATCGTGTTGCCGGGGATCGTGTCGGGACGATAGTCCGTGATCCGATAGCACAAGTACTCGTAGCTATAAGTCTTCTTGGGGTCGATTTCGCTGATCAGCCGTTCCGCCCGCTCGATTTGCTCGACCTTTTTGTGCCGAGGCGCGTAACGAACCTGCTGGTCTCGCAGTTGCTTTAGCGTCGAATCTTGATAATCCGTATGCATCGCAGACCTCTTCTCCTCTATGACTCGGCCGGTGCTCCTTGCGATTCCGATCGCCCGGCTAAATCAGTCTCCGCTTCGGGTAGGCGGGCAGAGTCCCTGCCGCCGCCGCATTCAGTCTGGTCCGTCGTTTGGTACGCCGAATTTGACTGAATTGTTCTTTGTGTCAATTGGACTCCAGCAATCAACATCTCTCAGTGCAATTTCGCACAGACTGGCCTCTGGTCGACGTTATTTTACCGAACACCTGTTATCGCTTGAGTTTCTGAATTCATTGACTTACCGCTTTCCGTGTCCATTCGTCACAGAAGTCATGCCAAATGTTCGCGCATCTGGTCAACTCACTCTATTCGACCGGACCCTACATTTCCATCCCGAATCATCGCCATCTCACTACCAAGTAACGACTTATGTAAAAAAAACGATGCGAAAGTGGGTATTTGCCTCACTTACGGAGTATGTATCACCGGAAACACCGAATTGTTTCCCTGATGATCCATGAAATTGAATTTCCTTGACTCGGGGCGTCGATTTATCGAAAGGGCCTCAGTTCCGTTGGTCCGCTGTATTAACCTGACCGTCAAACGTTTTCGACGTTCCGAGCCCTGGGGCAACTTCATGCAATTCGACGATTCCGATGCCATCTTAGTTTCCTCGCGCCAACAAGTCGTCATCACTGGCCACAAGTTCATGTGGCTGACCACCTTGATCTTGGCGTTAATAACTGAAGTGCCAGGCAGCGGCTTGGCGGAAGCCGGCGACGGAAAGTTCGACCTCTCGACCCGAGATGCTTCGAAAACGATTCGCGACGTCCAAGTCGTGATCGAAGTGACTGGCGACTTGAAACTGAACGCCGATGGCAAGCAGGTGAATCGGCTTCCCATGCGGGTCAGCGGCACATCACGGTATGACGAGCGGACGCTCCGTCCGCGTTCCGGAGATGGATCGAAGCAGGACGCACGCTTTTACCGCGATGCTAAAGCCGTCATCGCGATCGGCGACAGCCGACTTGAAACGGGGCTGAGCGCCAATCGAAAGCTGATCGTGGCGGAAGCGAGTGCATCCGCCGTGACCCTCTTCTCGCCACTTGGCCCGCTGACACGGGACGAATTGGAACTGATTCAGACGCAAGGCAACTCGTCGTTGCTGGACCGTCTCGCCCCCGTCGCGCCAGTCGCATTGAACTCTGATTGGACACACGCTTCTAAAGACTTAGCGTTGCTCTTGGGGCTCGACGCGATTCACCAAACCGACATCAAGAGCACGCTTCGGCAAGTGGAGAGCAACATCGCAATCGTCGACATGGCAGGAAAAGCCAGCGGTGCGATCGATGGCGTCACCAGCGACATCGTGTTGAAAGCAAAATACAACATCGATATCAAATCGCATCGAGTCACGTGGCTGGCGATGTCCATTCGCGAAGATCGCGCCATCGGACACGCTACCCCGGGCTTCGATGTGACGGCACGGGTTCGCATCCAGATCAACGAAAGGGCGGCATCTTCCGAGCTCAGCGATTCGCTGCTCAACGAGTTGCCGCTGGACGCGACTCCAGGCTCGACGCTATTGCGGCTGGAATCGACATCGGGCGGGTTTGCCCTGTTGCACGCTCGCGACTGGCAAATGATGGTCGATCGCCACGATGTCACGGTATTACGGATGATCGAACAGGGCGAGTTGATCGCGCAATGCAATATCTCGTCGCTCCCCGATCTGACTGCCGGCAAGCGAGTCCAGTTGCCCGAGTTCCAGGCGGACATCGAAAAAGCCTTGGGGAAGAACTTCGGCCAATTTGTCGAGGCATCCCAGCAGAAGAACGAGAGCGGACATCGAGTCTTGCGAGCGCTCGTCTCGGGGCTGGCGTCGGAGCTTCCCATCCAGTGGATCTACTATCACATTTCGGACGACGCAGGTCGTCAGACGGCACTGGTCTTTACGATGGACGCCAAGATCGTCGAGAAATTCGCCGCCGCCGATGAATCGATCGTCGGCACCTTCGAGTTCGTCAAACGCGCTACTCCCACCCCCGCACCCGCGACTCCGGTCGAAAGTGCGACCAAGCCGGCAGTTGCAGGTGGAACGACAGCAAGGTAGGCCGGACCAAGGCTTTGCGCCGTTCCGGCAGACCACTCGGATGCTGCACTGTCCTTTGTGTGAGAGGAGTCTGTGCTGCTCCGCGCCGGAACGGCGCAAAGCCTTGTTCCGGCCTACTTGATTTTCTGTAACGCTTGCTGCGCTGGTACGTTAAACAGATAGAACCTGAGCCAGCAGATAGGTCGACGATGCCACACGAAGGAAATGGCTGCGATAGGCGTCAGTGGGTCTTGTCGGCGCTCGATCAACACGAGTGCCGGCTGACGCGCTACGCGATGCGTATGGCGGGCAACGAAGAGACTGCTCGCGATGCCGTGCAGCACGTTTTCTTGAAGCTGTGTGATCAGAGCCCGACCGACTTGAATGGGCGTCTACTGCCGTGGTTGTATACGGTCTGCCGGAACAAGATCCTCGACCAACTGCGACGCAGCGGACGTCACGAATCGCTCGATTTGCCAGATTCGAACGCTATCGTCGGTCGCGAGCCCGATCCGGCTCTGACTGCGGAGCAGCAGGATCTTGGCGAGTGGCTTCGCAAACTCGTGGCAGCCTTGCCCACGAGTCTACGGGAAGTCCTCGACCTGTGGTTGGACGGATTCTCGCATCCTGAAATTGCCGAGATCACGGATCGCACGCCGGGCCACGTCCGTGTGCTGGTCCATCGAGCCTTAACCCGACTCCGCGAACATCCCCGCACCCGCGAGATGCTGGCAGAAGAGAATTTCCCCGAGCAGCTATCGCAGCCCTCCAAGTAGCGAGACATGTGATGAACGATCAACCAGATCAAGTCAACCACGACGAAGAACAAGCCGCTCGCCTGACCGCGTTTGCGCTGGGTGAATTGAGCGAAGCAGAACAGCAACAAATCGAGTTGGAACTAAGCCCGCGTCAGCGTGAAGCCTTTGACGAGACGGAGCGTGTTTCTCTCGCCTTGCGACACTCCGACCGTGCGGCACCGCTCCCTGAACCGTCGGCCGAGTTGCGAGCCGCTATTGAATCGAGGCTATCGGGTGACATGGTGATGGTTGAGTTGAATAAGCCGAACCGCGATCTAAGTTCGCGAGGGCGGTGGCTAATTGTTCTCTCAACCGGTCTGTTGCTGCTAGTGGCGGTTGTTGCCGCCTCCAGTTTTTGGAACGACGATGTTTCTCGTTCCATCGCTACGAAGACCACGATTATGGAGTTGCGGCAAAAGAATGCAGAATTGCGAGTCGAGGCTAAGCGAGCTGATGACCACCTCGCGATTGAACAGGCAGGAAATCGCATTCCGTTGGCTGAGCTTGAGGGGCGCCAGAAGGAGATCGCGGAGCAACTCGCCCAACAATACGAGGCCCTCGCGAGTAAGGATGACGCGACGATAGATCGTCAACTGGCCACCAACACCCAAACGCTGGAAGCTCTTGGCAGAGAAGTAAACGATCTGCGAGCAGAGATTCATTTTGCACAGCAGGATCGTGATGACAGGTTTGCGAATGTGGGTCCACTAGAACCCTACAAGCACGTCGCTTCGGCAACAACTCCGACTCCTGCGCCAATCATTGTCACGGCAGAATCCGCCCACCACCAAGGAACAACGACCTATCAAGTGCTGCCAAGCACTAAGCCTCACTACGCGACGACGCCTGCTCAAAACGATGTCTCGGATGCTGGCGTAATGAAAGGTGGGCGAGCGTTGGGAGTACAGGCAGTGCCAAGTGGACATTACTTGAGCGACGACGTTCAGTATTTCGCTCCAGGGCCAGAATTCAAACCGTCACGCGATACTGCAGCGATGAACGCCTATAAGGCTGATCCAGCCTCTCCGTCTCGTCGTGTAAGTAACTCCGAGGCTCAAGGCATTCTCCCCGAAGTCCTTCGTTCCCGCGAACTTCATGCCGAGAACTTACAGCCGGGGGTGGTAAGGTTCGGAATGGAGAAGGATGTATTTGCCACTGAATTCTACTCCCCTATTAGCGAGAATCGATTCCTTTCCGTCACCGATTCACCGCTCTCGACGTTCTCTATTGACGTGGACACGGCTTCCTACGCCAACTCCCGCCGGTTTCTGACGCAGAATCAGTTGCCTCCCGCCAATGCAATCCGGATCGAAGAGTTCATCAACTACTTCAGCTACGCCTACCCGGAGCCGACGAAAGGCGAACCGTTCTCGGTGAGCATGGAACTTGTCGAATGTCCTTGGCAACCGGCTCATCAGCTGGTTCGCATCGGACTCAAAGGAAAAGACGTCCCACAAGAAAAACGCCCAGCATCGAACATCGTGTTCCTGCTGGATGTCTCCGGCTCGATGCAGAACGCGAACAAGCTGCCGTTGCTGAAGCAGGCCATGAAGCTGTTGACCGATCAACTGACTGAGAGCGACCGCGTATCGATCGTCACCTATGCAGGCAACGCCGGCCTAGCACTCGATACGACTAACGGCGAAAGCAAGCAAGTGATTCGCGAAGCGATCGACGCGTTAAACGCCAACGGTTCCACGAACGGCAGCGCGGGCATTCAGCTGGCCTACGAAAAGGCGACCGAGTCGTTTATTAAAGAAGGTGCGAACCGCGTCATACTCGCCACGGACGGCGATTTGAATGTGGGAGTGACCAGTGACGATGCGCTGGTCGAACTCATTAAGGCGAAGGCGGCCAGCGGCGTCTTCCTGACCGTGCTCGGTTTCGGTGAAGGCAACTTGAAAGACGGCAAGCTTGAAAAGCTGGCCGACAACGGCAATGGGATGTATGCCTACATTGACTCACTGCGTGAAGCTCGCAAAGTTCTCGTCGAGCAGCTCACCGGCAGTTTGGTGACGATCGCCAAGGATGTGAAGATCAAGGTCGAGTTCAATCCGGCGGAAGTCGCCGCTTATCGGCTGCTTGGTTACGAGAACCGGCTGATGTCGGCTCCCGACTTCGACAACGACGCGAAAGACGCTGGCGAGATCGGCGCTGGGCACACGGTTACGGCGCTGTACGAGATCGTTCCCTCGAAAGCGGCTGAGCAGCTTACTTCAACCGCAACATCGCTGAAGTATCAGCGACCCACGACTCCGGCCGAACCGCCCAAGGAGCTGACTGCTGCGGCCGAGACAGGCGAGTTACTGACGCTGTTCCTGCGATACAAGCAGCCAGACGCAGACGAAAGCACACTCCGCGAGTTTACCGTCGAGAACAAGCGACGTGCTTTCGACGATGCCTCGACGGACTTTCGCTTCGCCGCCGCAGTCGCCTCGTTCGCAATGGTGCTTCGCAACTCGGAATTCCAAGGCAACTCGACGCTGGCCGGCGTCGAAGAGATCGCAAGCTCCGCAATTGGTAGTGACCCACAGGGGCATCGAACGGAGTTTCTGGATCTCGTTCGTAAGGCCAGCACCTTACAGCCACCACGGAGGTGATCATGTCACGATTACGTTGGTTCGTTGGACTACTTGGCATTCTTGCCCTGACCACAATTTGCCTGAACCATCTCACGGAGCAGCGCAACGCGGCATTCGCGAGCGACGCACCCGCAGATCTGCTCAAGCGGATCGAGACGCTCGAAGCTCGTGTCGTGCTGCTCGAAGCGAGGCTCTCGCAAACGCCTCGCCCGTACCTCCCGCCTTCGGTTCCCAAGCGCTGGAGCCAACGCGAATTCAACGGCTCGCCGGTTTACATCGTCCCGCTCGGCGAAACCGTACCGAAGAACTGATTCGCCTGAAGCGTTAGCCACAAAGAACGCAAAGAGACACAAAAAGGGAAAGACGCCTAAGTCTTGCGAATAAGGCAGTCTTCTTCATCTTCGTGTCTCTTCGTGTTCTTTGTGGCTACTTCAACGTTACCGCAGCTTGTAGGAACCACCGCCGGCTTCTACGTTAATCGTCAATCGCTTCACGCCATCGACGGTCTCCCATTTGTCCCAAGTCTGAGCCGTCTCGGGGAACTTCCCGATCTGAGTCTTGACGGTGCCGATGGTGACGTCGATCGTTGTCACGCCGCGCGATTTGATCGCCATTGGTTCGCCATTGATGAGCAGGTTAACGTCATACTCGCTCGGGTTGCTGATGACCAACTCGCCACGTTCCGGCTTCGTGGCAGCAGGATCCGCGGGACGTTCCGTCGCTGGTGCTGCCTCCTTTGCTGTTTCCGTTACGTCAACCTCGGCGTTCGCAGGTTGAACGGCTGCCGCTTCACTTCCAGGGATTGGCTGGCGAGCGGCAACCGTCGGCTCGCTGCTGACTCCCGCTCGTTGAGCCATCTTGGCGGCGAGCTCCTCGGCCAACAAATCAACACGTTCGTGGAATGTGGCAGTTTGAACTTCACTGGACTTCTGAAGACTCGTCACCGTCTCGGCCAGTCGATCGAGTAGCAAGCCGCGCGCATTCGATTCTTCGGTCGCAGCCTGTTGGGCGGCCACGAGCGACTGCTTCATCTGTTCGAGTTGCTGTGTGTAAGGCGAGATGGCGGCTTGCAACTCGGCTTGCAGGTTGACCTGCGGGGCTGCCGCGTCTGTCTTCGCTTGAGAGTTCGCGTCATAGACGGACATTCCGGCCGCACCGACGAACAACGATCCGAACACGCTGGCAACAACCGCCAGCGGCGAAACGCCGGGCTTTTCTTTTGGGCGACGCTCCATGGCAGTCGTTAAACTGCGGACATCGCGTCGCATCTCTTCTCGTAGTTCCTGTATTGAATCGGAGGAATCACGGGGACTCACTTGAGGATCTTTGTTCATGACAGCTGCCTTACGTTCTCAGAATTTCGTCGCGGTCGCTTTCCTCCGATTATAACGCCCTGTCAATAGAAATGTTCAAGTAGACACCCAACAACAGCCGGGCGGGACTCGCTGCAAGCATGCTAATCGTTACATTCACTAAAATCGTTACACTTTACGACACTTGTCAACGCCGAGATTTTTAAGCCACCGGAGTCGCCGATGAAGACCTCAACGAAGTTGATACTTGCCATTTGGTTGTTGATGTTCAGTTCGCGAGCGCTCGCCGCCGAGCCTAAGGTCGATCTCGGCGATGTCACCGAGCAACACGTCATGGTGCCGATGCGCGACGGCGTGCGGCTGTCGGTCTATCTGTATTTCCCCAAGGGCGACGGGCCGTGGCCTGCGTTGCTGGAGCAGCGCTACGCAGATGGCCGGGCGACGAGAACTCGGCAAGAGCTGGCCGAGCTGGCGTCGCATGGGTACGTCGTAGCCTTACAGAACTTTCGCGGCACGCAGCTCTCCGAAGGACAGTACGTCGGCTATCGCGCACTCGGCTGGGGCGAGAAGCGAGATGGTTACGACACGGTCGAATGGCTCGCAGCTCAGCCGTGGTGCAACGGCAAAATCGGCACCTTCGGCAGCTCACAGGCGGGCTACGCTCAGAATTTTCTCGCCGTGACCGAGCCGCCCCATCTCGTCTGTCAGTACATGATCGATACGGGCTTGAGCCTGTTCCACGAAGGCTATCGCATTGGCGGCGCGACCAAGCCGAACCGCTTCAAGCAGATGGCTGCTGTCTGCCGCGATCCGGCCGACAACGATCGCATGCTGGCCGAGTGGTTTGAACATCCGCATTACGATGCTTACTGGGCCGATGAGAACTGCGCGTTGCACTTCGACAAGATGAACGTCCCGTGTTTTACCGTGGGGAGCTGGTACGACTTCATGTGCCAAGGTTCCGTCGAAAGTTTCCTTGGCCGACAACATCGAGGCGGAGCGAGCTCGCGCGGCAGCCAGCAGCTGCTCGTTGGCCCGTGGTTGCATGGACGCTTCAACAAACACAGTCAAGTCGGCGATCTTAAATACCCCGAGAACGCCACGTTCGACATGCTGACACACATGGTCCGCTGGTTCGATC
>CAUJKL010000962.1 GCA_963204995.1 Planctomycetota bacterium
GCCGTTGATCTTCAGATCGAGCTGAATGCCGGTGATGCCATCCTGCGTTCCGGCCACCTTAAAGTCCATGTCGCCGAAGTGATCCTCGTCGCCCAGGATATCGGTCAGCAGAACATATTGATCTTCGGACTCTTTCACTAACCCGATCGAAATGCCTGCCACGGGGTTCGTGATCGGCACGCCCGCCGCCATCAAACCCAACGTTGCGGCACAAACGGAAGCCATTGAAGACGAGCCGTTCGATTCGAGGATGTCAGAAATGACGCGAATCGTGTAAGGGAAATCTTCGGGACTTGGAATCACCGGCTTCACACTTCGTTCGGCCAGAGCACCGTGCCCAATCTCACGTCGACCAGGCCCACGAATCGGGCGGCATTCGCCAACCGAGAACGAGGGGAAGTTGTAGTCGAGCATGAACTTCTTGGAGTATTCCTCCAGCAAGCCGTCCACTCGTTGCTCGTCCTTGCCCGTTCCCAGGGTGATCGTAACTAGCGATTGCGTCTCGCCGCGTTGGAACACGGCGGAACCGTGAACCTGCGGAAGCAGATCCACCGTACACTCGATGTTGCGAAGCGTCTTGCTGTCGCGGCCATCGGGGCGTGTCCCGGCGAGAATCAAGTCGCGAACGACTTTCTCCTCCAGGTCGTGCCAGACGTGCGAAAACCGATCGCGGCAGATGGCATCGGCAGCAGTCGGGTCAGGAATAAACTCGGCGACAGCCTTCGCTTTGACGCCCGCACAAGCTTCACCACGCGCCTGCTTGCCTTCCGTTTGCTTGGCCGCTTTGTATTCGTCGTAGTATCGATCTTTGATGCGACCGAACAGTCCGTCATCCGGCGCGAGCTCGACGGGTGCCTTCGTCACGCCAACTTTCTCGGCCAACTCGCGTTGCATGTCGCAGACCTGACGAATCACATCGTGAGCGAACAGAATCGCGTTCACCATGTCATCTTCGGGCATCTCGCGAGCGAAACCTTCGATCATCAAGACGGCGTCACTCGAACCCGAAACGATCAAGTCGAGATCGCTTTCTTCGAGATCTTCCTGAGTCGGGAACGGCACGAATGCGCCCGCGATCCGACCAACGCGCACCGAGGCGATCGGTCCCTCGAAGGGCAGCGGCGAAATGTGCAATGCCGCAGACGATCCGTTCATGGCGAGCACGTCGGCGTCGTTTTGCCTATCGCTGGCGACGACCATCGCCTGGACTTGCACCTCGTCGAAGTAACCCTTGGGGAACAAGGGACGGATTGGGCGATCCATCAACCGGGAGGTCAATGTTTCCTTGGTCGTGGGGCGGCCTTCACGCTTGATGAAGCCACCGGGAAACTTACCGGCAGCAGCAGTGCGCTCGCGGTAATCACAGGTGAGGGGGAAGAAATCCTGATTACCACGGGGTGGACCCGCAGCAGTCGCGACAAGGACGACGGTATCGCCGTATTGTACGAGAACGGCACCTGCAGCTTGCTTTGCTAAAACACCAGTTTCGAACGAAAGAGTACTCTTTCCGATTTGCTTTTCTACGCGAACCTTCACTTCTTTTCCTGTCCTTTACATGCGTCCTGGCACGAGAGACAGGGAGTTACCGGCATTCAGCTTTTGAATGCAGTGCTACTTCCGAATACCCAATCGACCAATAATGTCGAGATACCGCTGTGCATCTACTTTGCGCAGATAGTCCAACAAGCGACGACGTCGGCTGACCATCGCCAAGAGACCACGCCGGCTGGCATAGTCCTTCTTGTGCGTACGAAGATGCTCGGTCAGGCTGTTGACTCGGGTGGTGAGGATCGCGATCTGGACCTCGGGCGAACCCGTGTCGTTCTCGTCCTTCTTATAACCCTGGATGACTTCCTGTTTCCGTTCTTTCGTGATCGTCATGGATACTCTGTCTCGCGAGCTAGAACGCCAAATATGGCTCTACAATGGTGGCACGGCGGCGGAGTCTGCTGTCGCTACTTCCGCCAGGACTAATTGTCTGTCTTACTTACAACACTTGTAACAACTTAAGCACAACAATTTAGCAACGATCAGCGGATTTGCAATGGCATATCAGGGCTCGGAGTATCACCCCAACCAAAACTCCATAATCCCGGTAACCGTTGGTACTACTGAACTTAGGTGAGATCGAGAACTCGCCAGAACGCGGGTCAGAGAAAACGATCGTGCTGCGCGCTGCGGCACAACAGGAAACGCGACTGCCCTCAATCGAATCGTGAGTCGTCCGATTCCTCTCGCGAACTCTGGCTTGCAAGCGTTGTCACGATCGGCAACCGAATGATCACGCTTGTCCCTTTGCCGGGGGCGCTTTCGATCTGAGCGGTGCCGCCCATCAAGCGTGCTCTCTCTCGGATGCTGCGCAGCCCAAATCGGCGACGCGACACCTTGGCTGGATTAAACCCCTTGCCATGATCGCGGACGACGATCGTCAATTGTCGACCATCTTGTTTGAGCCGGACGGACGCGTACTTTGCGTTGGCGTGCTTTTCGACATTATTAAGCGACTCCTGTACCATCCGGAATATCATGCCTTCCAGTCGTGCCTCGAGTCGATCAAACTTCACGTCATGATCAAAGGCAATGACGAATTCGGCATGCTCTTCGAAATCCGCGATCAGGTGCTGGATCGCTTCGATCACGCCCAGTTCGTCGAGTACCATGGGGCGCATCTCGCGGATCAAACGACGGCCCTCATTAATCGCTTTCTGTAATAGTCCCGCGATTCGATTCACGCGGGATTCATCCGCTGAGTCGAGCGCGATGGGCACGCTTTGGACCAGCATGTGCGCCCCGACGATATCTTGCATCAGGCCATCGTGGATGTCATGTGCAACCATCCGGCGATCTTGCTCTTGCAATTCAATCAGTTGCCGAAGTAGTTCTTGATCGTACCGCAACTGCTTCTCGTCGCGTCGTTGCTGTGCCCGGAGTGCGGCGAGCAGCAGGATCGTTCCTGCCACCAATCCGAACGACAACTGTGTGGCCAGCGAGGAACCGTGCGCGTCGTGGGGGGCGAGCGAGCCTAAGCCATTAGCCGTACTCCACACACCGACCATCGACACCATCACGACCGCGCTCGATAACCCGAGTTTTGAGAAGTGAAATGCTGCCCAAGCCAACGCGGGCATGAGTAACAACACTTGCGGAAAACCTCTAGAATCCATCGACTGTGGTTCCAGAAAAGTGAAGTAGCAGATCAACGCCAGTGTCAAGGCAACAATCACACCTTCCACGACCTTGGCCCGCGGCGGCCAACGGAAATCGCTCGTGAATACAGCCACGACAAACGGTGTGACAAGTAGCGCCCCCGTCGCATCGCCAAGCCACCATGTCCACCACAACTGCCTCGAAGTTTCCCAACTGGCCGCGCCAGTAATACACAAGCTCGCAACGCCAATCGTCGCGCCAATGGTGGTGCATGAAAACACGCCGGCACCGAGAAACCACAAGAAAGTCTTGGCATCAAAAAGCGGGTTCGACTGTCCCGAGAAGGTGCGAATGAACCATGCTCCTGCGATGGCTTCCAGCACGTTACCGAACGCGATCGCGATCACGGCAGGCCAAGGCCGCGCAGATGGTTCCCAAATTGCGAGTGCAAACAAACCCAGCACGATCGCGGGCCAAGCTCGATAACCGAATACCAGGATCGCACCTATGGCGAGACCGGTCGGCGGCCAAACGGGCGATACGTGGGTGGGCATAAACGCGAGCGTGAGCCCAAGCTTGCCGGTCAAGAAATACGCCAACGCGAGCCCGACCTGCAGTATTGTCCACCGCAACAGGTGATGGCGTTCAGCGAATTTCATATCGGAACCGCGAGTTGATCGACAACGGCGAAGGCGCAACAATGAGAATCTTGAACGAATTCTCACTGCAAGGGAACCCGCTACTCCACAAAATGGACGGAGCCAGGAACAAGATCGCAGCGAGTATTCCGATGATGGCAATCATCAACCAACAGTTCCACCAAGGTAAATCCTGACTGTCTTTTCATTCCGCGATCGGCCCGAACCCCACGCCAGTAACCGAATACGCTTCCTTTGACCGAGAAGAAATCCGCCAGGCTCTTCAGACTCGGCCTGGGCTGTTAAAAAGTTAGGGTTGGCCTTGTCGGAAGGGGTACGAAGATGCCACCTTTTTCTTCCGTTTCAGGGCTGAAGGCTCGGTGGTTTGCCTAGCCCGGCCAGCAGGGCCGGGTACTGAACAAATAGGACAGCTGAGGACCAAAGGTCCGGCCGTTTGCAGCCAGAAAGATCGACGAAAGCTATAGCAATTCGCGATTCTAATTGCCAAATTGCCGGGCCTTCAGCCCTTCGATTCCACGCCACCCGGAGTCCCAGGCGTTCCGCCTGGGCTAGATAAACGGCTTGGCCTTTGGCCCGAAAGCACTCACCTGCCGCGAGAACGAATCTGGATAATGTCGTCACGCAGACAACCCCAACATTTTTACTCGCCAGACTCGGCCCCCAACGTTTCTCCCTGCTACGACATCTCTGCTACGTCTTGATTTGCACCAAGTCCGAGTTTGATGCTCCGGCAGCAGCCCGCGTATCTTTCCACTCAGCAGCATCAAAGTTCTTCGTATACACACCGTACTCGTGGAAGGCGATCTTCTTGGCGATCCAATAGGCCCAGCTCTTTTCTGGGATCTCGCTGCCGGGGTCGTATTGCGAAGGACGCGGAATCATCGCGTCGAGTTCCTGTATCGCGGTCCCGCGAGCCGTCGAGTCCTTGGCCGAATGCTTCTCGACAAGTTCCTTCATGATGTCGGGGCGTTCGAGCGCGATGCAGCCGCGCGTGTGGGTTGCGGCGGCCGTGCGGAAGTCACGAAGGAATTCGGAGTCGTTAAAGACTTCGCGCAAGGGTCGCTCGTCGTGGATGGAGTCTTTCGAAAACTGAATGATTGGACAAGGTTCGATGTCGCCCCAGGGGCTGATGTGATGCGTGAAGCCGGTCGTCATGGGGCAGAGTGCTTCGCCGTCGGCACCGTAGTAGGCGTCGATGAAGATGATGGGCTTCTTCACCCGCATATCGACAACGAATTGCCGGGCTTGTTTTTGCTGCTCTTGGGTAAGCGTCAAGGCCTCCGACGGATCGGGGCCGACGGGGCGATAGATATGGAACCAGGTGTATAGGACGCCCATCTCAATCAAGCGATCGAGCCAAGCCTCTTGCAGCAAGTCCTGGTAGTTTGATTGGCAGAGGCTGGTGCAGACGCCGGTCATCACTTTGTTGTTCAAACAATTTCGAATACCTTCCATCGATTTACTGTAGACGCCGGCCTTGCCGCGCCGTTGGTCACTGATGACTTCGCTGCCTTCGATGCTGACCAGCACCGTCACGTTGCCGCACTTGCGCAGCCGCTTGGCAACTTCGTCCGTGATGAAGTGGCCATTTGTGAACACTTGAAAATAAGCATCGGGGTGAGCTTCGAGGATTTCGAATAACTCGGCGTGCATGAACGGCTCGCCGCCCAGCAAACCGAAGAACGAGTTGCCCATGGCTTTCGCTTCATGGAGCATCCGGTTCATCGCTGCGACGTCGATCTTCTGTTGTTTCGCAGCCACGTCGACCCAACAACCCTGACAGCGCAGGTTGCAGCTGTTGATGATCGAGATGTACAGGTATGGCGGAAAGAATTCGCCGCGTTTCAGCCGGGCCTTGTGCCTCTGAACCGAACGCAGCCCCTTCACTCCCATATTCCAACACAGCTTCCAGAGCAGACGCTTATCCGTCTCCAGCAACATCCGCTTCGCCATACGTAGGTACATCAAAAACCTCTTCCCAAACTCGCGTTCACCACGGCCTCAGACTGAACTTCGCACACTGCCGAAGACAGGAGTGTAGAACGATTGTCCTCAATTGTTCCCGCGGCCGTCAGTGCCAGCCGTGCGGAACAATTAGAACATACGAACAATTGGGACAATTGTTCTACACAGGAGCAAAAGCGACAATTGTTCTACACAGGCGCAACAGCCGAACCTAGTATAACACCGTGGCGGAGTGGAGAAACGGGAACGAGCCAGCTATGATCGGCGGAAATCAAAATATCTTCTGGCTGGGAGTAACTCCATGAAAACATCGAAATCACATCGTCTTGCCCTTCTGGCCGTTGCTCTGGCAGCGGCGACGTGCTTGACGCCCGCTCAAGCGGGCGACGTCATCACAACGCGAATGCAAGAATTCGCGGATGCGAAACAGTTCTCCGGATCGGTCACGCTCGTGGCGAATCGCGGCAAAGTCGTCCATTGGGAAGCCATCGGCGTTGCGGACGTCGCGACCGGTCAGCCGATGGCGAAGGATTCGATGTTCGCGATCGCTTCCATGACCAAGCCGATTACGGCCACCGCGCTGATGATTCTGCAAGACGAAGGCAAGCTCTCCATCGATGATCCGGTCGCGAAGTACGTGCCGCAGTTCAAGGACGTATCTCTTGCGGACGGGCTCGCCAAGACCGAGATGACCATTCGTCATCTGCTGACACACACGTCAGGACTAGGGGGCGAGCAGCAATGCATCGGCTCGCTCAAAGCAACGGCCGAGGAACTTGCCACGCGCAAGTTGAGTTTCGAGCCAGGGACCAAGTGGCAATACAGTCCTGGCCTGAACGTCTGTGGGCGAATCATCGAAGTCGTCAGCGGACGGGCCTATGAAAAGTTTCTTGCCGAACGGATCTTCGAACCGCTGAAGATGGTGGACACGACTTTCACTCCCAACGAATCGCAACGCCAACGGATCGCCAAGCTCTATCAGCCAAGTGAAAAGAAGCCGTTGTTGGCTCTCGCTTCACATTGGATCACTGACCTATCGGGCGATGTCGTGCCAACTCCCTCGGGAGGACTCTTTTCGACCGCCAGCGATATGGCGACCTTTTATCAGATGATCCTCAACGGTGGAGAACTCGATGGCAAGCGAATCGTTTCGGCGGCCGCCGTCAAGCAGATGACGACGATTCAAACCGGAGAGCTCGCGACCGGATTCACTCCGGGCAATGGCTGGGGACTCGGTTGGTGTGTTGTTCGCGAACCACAAGGCGTCACGGCACATGTCTCTCCTGGGACCTTCGGTCACGGCGGAGCTTTTGGAACGCAAGGTTGGGTCGATCCGAAAACACAAACGATCTACGTCTTGATGATTCAACGCACGAAGTTTGGCAACAGCGACGGATCGGATATTCGCGGAGAGTTCCACCGGCTCGCCGCTGAGTTATTGAAGAACTAGACCGGTTGTGACGAGATACGTTTAATCGGAGACGAAATCCTTCTACAGAATCGTTGAAGCAGAACTGGAGTTTGTCAAAGCCTATGACGGCAAGATCGATAAGGCCGTTCTTCGCCAAGGGCTAGCCGTGCTCGACGGCAAACGACTTGACTGATCGCGAGCCTGTTCAGCAAGGTGCTTCACGACGGAATTACTTCAGAGCCGGCGGGACCGTTCGATTCTGCTGTGCGTAGTAGTGCTGAATGATGGGTAGCTCGCGAACATAGTTCCAATTGCTGCCGTACCCCGGTTCCTTCTTGCCGCCAAACGCCGTCGGGATCTGGAGAAAGTACTCAAACAATGGGGCGTCCATGCCGTGGGTATCGACGTACCGGCAACGCAGGCCCAATGAATTCACGGGCGGCAGTAAATGTTCGACGGTGGATAGCGCAGCCCGCCCTTGCTCGTCCTCGAAGAACAGATAACGCAACTTCCCATCGAATGAATCAAACACTCGTCCGGTGAGTTCTCCCCGTCCCTCATTAACCTCGGCATAGGCAACACTCGTGAAACGGAACGAGACGAGTTCCTGTTCCAGATTTGGAAGATGTTCGCGAGCCGGAAGCTTCACCTCAGCGGGATCGGCCACCAGCCCCGAACTTGCCGTGGCCAACCATTTGCCCACCTGAGAGAATGTCATCGGCTGGGAGGGTATGAAGGCCGCGTAGTCGCGGCTGTAGTAATGTCCATCCGTTTGGCTGATGCACTGTTTCGATCGACGATCGACGGTTATCCCTTGCAGCAAGAACTTGGCTAAGTCGGACTGCGACCTCGATGCACCGTTATCGAGATTTTGCAGTGTCTGAGGTTCGTCGTACATCTTCAATAACGCAACCGTCACGGGAATGGGCACTTGCTTGTCGAACTCGTGGAAACCCTTGCCGATATGACCGCCATCCGTCGCATCGCACATTCGCCAACTGAATTGCGAGTTGCTGCGGTACAGCACGCGTGCGTTGACTTCGTCATCAACTTCGACAAAGGCCAAAGCGATCTGCCGGCCACCGTAAAAGGTCAACGGACCGGCGAGATGAAATATCGCATCGTCAACAACGAGCGAATGCTGCGGGATTGCGCCCATCGTTTGCAGCATGTGTGCGTCCAATTGTGGGCGGTCGGGCGAATCTTGCTTCAGGAAGCGAGCACGTTCGAGAATCTGGTTGGCGACCGCTGGCTCGATCTTTTGCGTGTCGAACTGGTTGGATAGAGCAGCTTCGTCAGCCAACGCGAACGAAGTCGCACCGCCGAGTACGAAGAGAACGTAGAGAAGACTTCGACGTATAAGCAATGAAGACCAACTCATTTCAAATCCCACAGGGCAGTCGAGCGTAACACAATCGCCACATTCTTCATGATCGGCTTGTTTCGCACAACCGTGAGAACGCCACCGGCGATCCTCGCACTGATCCTGTCGAGTATCATCGTTACCCCGCACACATCTGAAATCGAATCTACACTTCCAGGAGGGTCTCAATTGTTTCCTCGGACCTAAGCTGCTTTTCCACTCGACGTATTACTGACTCCGTCTGAGGCGATTTCGCCTACCAGACGATTCGTACAACATGGAGTACCGCCGTAATGTCGCCTTCGACAGCCACAGATTTTGAGTTTCGTTGCCAGTTGTGTTCGCACACTCAAATTGCTTCCGTCGATGATGCCGGCGGCATCGTGACTTGCGGCGGTTGCGGGAGATCATGCATCGTACCTGAGCCTGACTCGAACTGGCCGGACGAAGACGTCGTCCAGAAGCCTTCTCGCGAGACAGGGTTTTCGTACGAAGCTTATAAAGCAGCCCTGCTTCAAGAAGACAACTGCGTAAGCTTCCGCGACGCCGAGCAACAACTCAAACACGACCTCGCCGTTCCGTTGAGCGAAATACACGACATGTCGGTGCTGGCGGCGTCTCGTTCGAAACGCTTTCTAGGCGCGCTCGTCGACGGAATGCTTATGGCTGCTGCTTTGATGATTGGCTTCGTCACCTTCTTCGCACTGAGGCAGGCCGGAATTCTGAAAATCGACCAAGGCAGTTCGTCAGCCTTCCACGGCATCAACGCACTCTGTGTGATGTACTTTCCGGTCTTTGCGCTGATTCTCTTTCAATGGAATATGACTGCTGTCGAGGGTCAGACGATCGCCAAGAAGCTTTTGGGCATGAAGATCGTAACGCGAAATGGCGACGCGCCAGGCTTCGTGCGAGGAATCGCACTCCGGTGGTGGCTCACGGGGCTGTTGGGAATCGTGCCCTTCTTCGGACTTCTTAACGCACTTGCCATCTTCGGCGAACAGCGTCGTTGCCTCCATGACTATATCGCCGGAACGTACGTGATCGACGTGTAAGCGAGTTGCTGGATTGAAAGTAGCCTGTTGCAACATGAAAACGCTCCCGGATCGGCCTGTCAGAACGCGTTGCCAGTCAGTCCTTTCAGGGTGACCAGCGACTGACCGAACCCAGGGTGCGCTGCGCGACCCTGGGCTACGTTGTTTAACGGCTTCGCCGTACAAGAGCATGTAACAATCCTATCGTTGCGTCGTGTAAATATGTGGGTAATGACAAGGCATTCATGCCGGGGCCGTGAAGTATCTCGCGCCACCTGTTAGCCCCGTTCACGAGGCTTCCTCGCCAGGCACTTCTTCTTGTAAGCCCCGTGAACGGGGCTAAACGAGAAACGTGACGAACGCCTAACCCGGCATGAATGCCGGGCCTAATAGAAGAAGAATGACAGGAAAACTGATAGAGACGGACAACGCCGCAATCCCACATTTTCATCTGGCCACCCTCGCCGACGCGCGAGCGAACTTGTGCGTGGTGACTTTGAGCAGCGAACTTGGCAAGCGTTCTGCCGCGCCACCGTTGAAAGTCACACTCCCGCAGATGTGGCGGCGGACCTGGGTATTTTCGTGTGGGCAGTCTATAAGGCGCGGGCGCGCGTACTCAGCCGCTTGCGACAGGAACTCGATGGCCTCAAGGAGGGATGAGCTCATTCCGGTTGGTTAAACTCTCGCTTTTGCAAGGCATCTTTCAACGATGCGGGTTCGCCGGTTCTAAGTCCAATGACAGCAGTGACAGCACTTCGGATGTCGACGATGGTAACGTAGCCATGTTCTGTTTCGGTCAGAGGAGAGTGAGATGCGTGTTACAACTTGGATGCCGGTAATTGCAGCAGTAATTGGATTTGTGGTCGTGCCTCTACGGGCCGAGAATCTCACCCGTTGGGTCCAGATCGCTCAAGTGCCAGAAGTGAACCGCACTACCGAAACGATCCCGACGCCCCACCAACTCCCTGACGATTGCCCAACGCTCGAACAGCTGGGTTATCAGACGAAACGACTGACCGAGCTGAGTTTGAATATCGACGTCACCGACGCGCAACTACCAGCCGACTGTTCCGAAGGTATGTTCCGTACGATGGCCTTGGGCAATGACGGAAGAGACTGGTTCGACGCCGAGTTCAATTGGGCGGCCAGCGATCTGTTTGCACAACCCGCATATTTTGACGATCCAGTTCTAGAGCGTTATGGCCAGACCCGCTCGGCGCTTGTCCAACCTTGGTTGTCCGGCGTGCATTTCTTTGGGCAGTTTCCGTTGATGCCCTACAAGATGGCCGTCGACCGACCCTTCGAGAGGGTTTACACATTGGGCTATCAACGGCCCGGCAGCCCGATGCCGTGTGTAGCCAGACGTCTTCCGCGCCCGTAGGCGGCTTGGTCCTTCGTCCCGCGAACCAATCTTTTCTCTGCTCACCTCTCGGTGCCGTTCCGACTCACGGGAACGCTTCAAGCCAGCAATTGTGCGACGCTTCGCTTTACGTTGACCTTAGCGGTTAAAACGATTGCGCGCACTACTTCTATCGTACTGGCGATGCCGTATTCTCCGGCCCGATGAGTATCTCCGGTGGCGACATTTCTCGCAGTTGGTCTGATTCGCCGTCTGTAACGCCTGCCTGTGCCGCCGTACACCTGGGAGCTATACCTTGATCAATGAGCAGCTAAGCAGGTTCGGGCTTGCCCTGTGCCTTGCCGTCACGGGTTGTCACCACTATCGCGAACCGATGAATTTTGGTTCTGCAGATGACTACATCCCGTTCGTCCAGCAAGTCGAATACCCGGACGCGAGCCCCGACGATCTCGGCTCGCTCGACATCAGCGAAACGACGGCACCACCATCGATTCGGCGTCCCGAGGAAACCGAGAAGTGGCCGCTGAAGCTCGAAGAGGCGGTGCGGATTGCGTTAGCCAACAGCGAAGTGATTCGAGATATCGGCGGGCGTGTCGTCGCTTCGCCCGCTACGTCTTCCACGGTTTATGACCCCGCGATCCGGGAAGCGGACCCGCGATTCGGCGTCGAGGCGGCTCTGTCCGCCTTCGACGCTCAGTTCGCCACCAGCCTGTTCGCCGAGCAGCGCGATCGACAATTCAACAACGCCTTCCAAAACTCCTCCGGAGCGTTTACCAATTACGGAGAGTTTAACCTCGGCTTGAGTAAGACTTCGGCGACCGGTACGCAATTCAGCCTGACGGAACAAACGCTCTTCAATCAAATCAACGCACCCAAAGGCCTCAACAACATCTACAAGAGCTACTACGATTCCGTCGTCACCGCCGAAGCCCGACATCCTTTGATGCAAGGCGGCGGGGTCGACTTCAATCGGATCGCCGGGCCTAATGGGACGATCGGCTTGTACCGCGGCGTCTTACTGGCTCGAATTGACACCGACGTGACGCTTGCCGACTTCGAGGCGAACGTCCGCAACCTGCTGACCAATGTCGAGAAGACCTATTGGGAGCTGTACTTCGCGTACCGCGACTTTGATGCCAAAGTCGAAGGCCGGCGCTTGGCTCGCGAATCCTGGGAATTGGAGAAACGCCGCGCCGACGCGGGAATACGTACGGCCGATCAAGAAGCCTTTGCTCGCGAACAGTTCTATGCCGCACAAGCGGCGGTCGAGAATGCGCTTAGTGGCGCGGCGTCGGCACTCGGGGGCGCGGCAGGCGGAGGCGGGTTCGGAGTCGGTGGTGTCTATAAGAACGAACGAGAACTTCGCCGTTTGCTCGGGTTGCCGACCAGCGACGGGAGATTGATCGTGCCAGTCGACGAACCGGCGATGGTCGATGTCCGTTTCGATTGGCACGAGTCCCTGGGGATGGCCCTGACGCGACGTGTCGAACTCCGGCGCCAACAATGGAATGTGAAGAGACGCGAGTTGGAGATCATTGCGGCCCGAAACTTTGAGAAGATGCGTGTCGATCTTGTCGCGCAGTACCGCTGGCGTGGGTTCGGTAACAACCTGCTCGGTGACAACCCGGTGCTGGGTTCGACTGTCGATGGACATCTCTTCGGCGGCGACTTGCAAGATTGGCGGCTCGGCGTCGAAATTGCCACGCCGGTCGGCAACCGCGTCGGACACGCTGCGGCGCGACACGCCGAGTTGCAATTGGCTCGTGAACGCGCCATCTACGACGAGACCGAGCGGACAATCTCGCACGAGTTACGATCCGCGTTTACGGAACTCGACCGCGCCTATGCGGTCACTCGTTCGCGATACAACCAACGCATCGCTTCGTTCACGCGACTGCAAGCCGAGCGGACTCGCAACGAGCAGGGCCAGACGGACCTGGATCTCGTCTTGAGTGCCCAACGGCAAGCGGTCGAAGCGGAGAGCAACTACTATCGGGCCTTGGTCGACTACAACGTGGCCATGGTCGACGTTCACTTCGCCCGCGGCACGTTGCTCGACTATCTGGATGTTTCGTTGGCGGAAGGGCCGTGGAGCGATGAAGCTCATGGCACGGCACCGCGCGTTGCCGACCGTTTCCGCCAGAGACATTTCAACTACTGTTTGACTTCGCCGCCGCGAGTTAGCGTCGGTGCGTATCCGCAGCGTCTGCCGCCAACCTCGACTGGCCCACCGGTTGACGAAGGGTAACCCCAAGAAAAAACCCCGGCCCGGTCAAGCGAGGCGGACGCCTAACCGAGCCATTGGGGCTTCCTTCTGGCCCAGGCAAGAGCCGAAGAAGCGGTAGGACGGGTCTCCAGGCCCGTCCGATCCAACGTTAAGCTTTCGCTTCACGTCGGTGAGATGCTCGCCAGGTGAAGTTCACAAGCATCGGGCAACTCACTTCACATGACCGACGGGCCTGGAGACCCGTCCTACGGCTTAGGCTCTAGGCGATCCGGTCAGCGAGCGGCTGTTGGGAATGCTACTGTACGAATCTGTCACCAGGTGAGCAGGATAGGCGTGCATGCCGTGCTCGCTGACGTCCAAGCCAGCTTGCTCATGTTCCGGCGAGACGCGTAGGAAACCAATCGCCTTGAGAACGTAGAACACACTCAACATCGTGCCAAACGCCCACGCACAGACAATTGCGGTCGATAAGGCTTGCACTTGGATG
The DNA here is from genome assembly GCA_963204995.1 of Planctomycetota bacterium. Lineage (GTDB taxonomy): Bacteria > Planctomycetota > Planctomycetia > Pirellulales > Pirellulaceae. The sequence continues at coordinate 13,651 of CAUJKL010000962.1, forward strand.
TACTGGAGCCGGGTAAGCTCGATTCCATCGACGACCGGCAAGCTGGTTCCGAACAAACCAGTCGCGAGCCCGCCCCAGACACCGCACATGCCGTGGACCGGAAATGCACCGACAGGATCGTCGATCTGCAGCTTGTCCAACATAACGATTCCAGCGACGACCAGGACGCCTGCGACGCCACCAATCACGAGGGCACCGACTTGCGTTACTTGATCGCAGTTCGCCGTGATCCCGACTAGCCCAGCCAATACCCCGTTCAACGCCATCGTAACGTCAGGCTTCTTGAACAAACTCCACGCCACGATCATAGCGGACACAGCACCCGCAGCGGCGGCGATCGTTGTCGTCAAAGCGATGTAGGTTGTTTTCTCCGCGTTCGAGGCACCAAAGTACGTCAGCTGGCTGCCTGGATTAAACCCATACCAACCGACCCACAAGACGAAGACGCCAAGCGCTGCGAACGCAATGTTATGACCGGGCATCGGGATGGACTTACCGTCTTTCGAGAAACGTCCCAATCGAGCCCCCAGGGCGATCGCACCAGCGAGTCCGGCAAAGCCGCCGACCGCATGGACCAGAACAGAACCGGCGAAGTCCGCGAATCCCCACTGAGCGAGTGCTCCGCCACCCCACTTCCACATGCCGCTGATCGGGTAAATCAATCCCGAGATGACCGCACTGTAAACCAGATAGGCACCGAACTTCATGCGACCGGCCACCGCACCTGAGACAATCGTCGCCGC
>CAUJKL010000963.1 GCA_963204995.1 Planctomycetota bacterium
CGACTCGCGAGCAGCTGGGGCACGAGATGATGTTCATCGTGCTCAGCCCGTAGTCGACGACAGATCGCACTCGCCCTGCCGCGATGTCCGCGAGAATCTGTCGACCGGCCTGGATCTCTTCGGGCTTCTTCGGATTGGGAACGGTGAGCGAAACGCGGATCGTGTCGCCGATGCCGCGACTGATCAGTTGCTCGAAAGCAATCCGCGTCTTGATGATTCCATCGGGCGGCATTCCGGCTTCGGTCACACCTAGATGTAGCGGAACATCCGGCCTCGCTTCCGCGAACCGGCGGTTGACTTCGATAACCAACTGCGGGTCCGAGTCCTTGAGCGAAACGCAGTAGCGAGTGAAGCCGATCGAATCGAGAAACTCGCAATGATCGAGTGCGCTTTCGAGCATCGGGCCGATCGAATCGTCTTCCCCGTACTTCTCTTTCTTGGCAGGATCGACGCTGCCGCAGTTCACTCCGACTCGAATCGCACAGTCGTTCTCCGACGCGATACGGGAGATATAAGCCACCTTGTCCTGCCAAGGCAGTTCGCGCTCATGGTGATACAAGTGGCCTGGGTTGTACCGGATTTTGTCGACGTGAGGTGCGACTAACTCCGCAAGGCGGTAGTTCTCTTGAAGGTCGACCGAGAGATTGGCCTTCGTCCGGCGACGAATCTCCGCTAAGGCTTCCGCATCTTTCTTGCTGTCGACCGCGATCCGCACGACATCCGCGCCGGCCTCGTGCAAAGCGTTCACCTGCTCGACGGTCGCATCGACGTTCTGGGTATGAGTCGCGGTCATGCTCTGCACGGCGATTGGATTACCGTCGCCGATTGTCACGGCGCCGATCTTGATCGGACGAGTTGGATTGCGATGGATTTTCACTGGGATCTTTCTTTGAACCTTCTTGAGTTTCGTCATGCAGTGTGTGGCACTGGCTCTGCCGGTGCTTTGACTAGACATGTAGTGTGTGGCACTGGCTCTGCCAGTGCTTTGACTAGACGTAGTGTACCAATGGCGTCGACTGCCATCGGAAATTGCACTAGCAGAGCCAGTGCCACACTGCGTCCATTCTCCACTAACCGCAGCATTTCGGGCAACATCACATCGACAGAGTAGCGACCCGGCAGAAACCAGGGAAGCCGCTTGACGCTCTGCCGACCAACTGATATCCCGGTGATGTGAAGTACGAAGCCAATTTCCATATTGTCTTGCACGAACCCGAGATCCCGCAAAACACGGGAAGCATTGGGCGTACGTGCGCCGCCACGGCGGCCAAGCTGTGGCTTGTCCAGCCGCTGGGTTTCAGCATGGAAGAGCGGATGGTGCGGCGAGCCGGACTCGACTACTGGCCTCACCTCGATTGGGAGCTGACCGAGAACTGGGACGATGCCGTGAGCCGGCTGCCCGCTCGTCGGCCTTGGTTCTTCTCGAAGAAGGCCACTCAATTGTATACCGACGTCGCCTTCGAGCGAGGTGATGTCCTGGTGTTTGGCTGCGAGACGCAAGGCCTGCCCGAATCGATGCTCGAAGCCAACGCCGAACGCTGCCTTCGTATTCCCATTCGCGAACAAGTCAGAAGTTTAAACCTTTCCAACGCCGTCGCCGTGGTTTTGTTCGAGGCGATGAGACAGATCCATCTGAACAGCTAGGAGCCGCCGATGCCAACGATTCCCACCGACCAACTTCAAAAGTTCGCCACCGCCTTGCTTGTCGCCGGAGGCGCGACGGAAGAAGAATCGCGTCGTGTCGGCCCGAGTCTGGTGGATGCGAACTTGAAGGGCTACGAATCGCATGGTGTGATGCGAATTCCGTATTATCTGGAAGCGACCAAAACCGGCGAGTGTGAATCGGGTGCCGAACTGACGATTCTGAAAGAGTCGCCAACACATATCACCGCCGACGCCAATTGGGGCTTCGGCCAGGTGCAAGCCGGTCGCATGATGGAGCGTCTCACCGAAAAGGCTCGAGCCAACGGCATGGCGATCGGCACGATCATTCACTGTGGACATATTGGTCGACTCGGAGAATATTGTGAGCGTGCGGCGGCCGATGGACTTGTCTCGATGTTGATGGTGAATTCGCACGGCGGCGCGGCGCGCGTTGCGCCACCAGGCGGTAAAGCTCCGCGACTGAGTACGAATCCGCTAGCCATCGGCGTGCCGAATGGCGACGAGCCGTTGATTCTCGACTTCAGCACGAGTGCCACGGCCGAGGGCAAAGTGCGAGTGAAGAAGATCGCTGGCGAAACCTGCCCCGAAGGCTGGTTGCTCGATAGCGAAGGCCGACCGACGACAGATCCGAACAAACTGTACGCCGACCCGCCGGGCTCGATTCTGCCGATGGGTGGCAATCAAGCGTACAAGGGTTTTGGCTTGAGCTTGATGATTGAGATTCTGACGGGAGCGTTGTCCGGCGGTGTCGTCGCGCGCCAGCCGTTCTATCCGAAGAAGGGCAACTGCGTCTTCCTGATGCTGCTCGATCCGGCAGCCTTCGGCGGAGCCGAGCATTTTCAAACCGAAGTCGCCAATCTAGCCGAATACATTCGTGGTTGTCCGCGGATCGATGGCTGCGAACGAATCGTGCTGCCGGGTGACCCGGAACGCTTCGTATTCGCCGAACGATCGAAGAAAGGCATCTTTCTCGATGACGAGAACTGGGCAGCGATCTGCCGGCTGGCGAAAGATTTGGGAGTGACGGTTCCAGGAGTTTGATGAGCGAACTCAGATGACCGGCGTAGAATCGAGCAGGCCGTATCACCGTCGTGTTGGATGACTCGCCTACTGCGCGCTAAGGCAAGCACGTCGAAATTGGGGATCGTGGTTGTCGGTCGTTGCGGTTACGACCTCCGCTCTCGCTGCAAGTTCGCTGAGCGTCATACGCCCAGAGTACGCCAACGCGAGTCACTAGCTTCCAGCCTGCATTCTTGTTAGGCTCAAGCCGTCTTGCAGCTTACCCTATCGTTTCGGAGACCGGTCGTCATGCGATTCTACGGTTGTATTGCTCTGCTTGTGTGTTGGATGATGCACTCTGGCTTTGTCGCCGTGGCGGACGAGTGGCCGCAGTGGCGCGGCCCGCAACGCGACGGCGTGTGGCGCGAAACGGGGATCATTGGCGAATTCAAATCTGATCGCATCGAGGCGGTTTGGCGACAGCCCATCGGATCTGGCTATAGCGGGCCGACGGTTGCGGACGGTCGTGTGTACGTCACGGATCGGATCGTCGAACCCGAGCAAATCGAACGCGTTCACTGCTTCGACTGGAAGACGGGTGAAAAGGCATGGTCCTATCAGTATGCGTGCGACTATACGATAGGTTACACGGCAGGGCCTCGCGCTTCGGTCACCGTCGATGATGGCCGCGCCTTTGCTCTCGGAGCGATGGGCCACTTTCATTGTTTCGACGCCGCGTCGGGGAAAGTGCTGTGGATGCACGATTTGAATGACGAGTACAAAATCGAAGAATCGCGTCGCATGCCGATTTGGGGTATCGCAAGTTCGCCGCTGATTTACCAAGGTTTAGTGATCGTATCTATCGGAGCGACAAACGATGCGTCCATCGTCGCCTTCGATCGCCAAACCGGTAAAGAACGATGGCGGACGCTCAACGATCGGGCACAATACTCGGCACCCATCCTGGTGCAACAGGCTGGTCGTGATGTCATGGTCTGCTGGACGGGCGACAGCGTTGCCGGAGTCGATCCGGAGTCGGGCAAAGTCTACTGGCGAGTCGTGTTCACGCCGCACAAGATGCCGATCGGCATTGCGACGCCGGTCGTCGACGGCGATCGGTTGTTCGTAACGTCGTTTTATGACGGCTCTTTGATGTTGCGGTTGCGACAAGACGAGATCGACGCGGAAACAATTTGGAAACGCTCGGGACGTGACGAAAAGAACACCGACGCGCTGCATTCGATCATCAGTACGCCGCTGCTTGAAGGCGAGTACATCTACGGCGTCGATAGCTATGGCGAGCTACGTTGTTTAGAAGCGGCCACCGGCGACAGAATTTGGGAAGATCAAACGGCGACGCCACGAAACCGGTGGAGCAATATCCACTTCGTCCGCAACGGTGAGCGCATCTGGATGTTCAACGAGATGGGTGAGTTGATCATCTCGACGCTGGACTCCAAGGGCTTTCACGAGATCAGCCGCGCGCGGCTGATCGATCCAACACCCGAGCAGCTCAGCGGTAACGGTCGTCGCACAGGAGTCTGTTGGGCACACCCCGCCTTTGCTCACAAGCATGTGTTCATCAGGAACGACAGTGAGATAATCTGTGCGAGCCTGGCTGCTGACTGAACGCGTCAGCTTGCAGTTTGGCGAATCCAACGATCGACGGCGAACACCAGGCCGCCAGCGATCAGTGCCGCTACGCAGACCGCCAAGACTTCCAAATCGATCTGTTGCGGCATGAAGACTTGAAACGTCTTCTCTTTGAACTTCGCGATGTCGGGAGTCAGATCGTTTTGGAACGGCCACAACTTTCGTAGCGCTCCAAACATGAATCCGCACAGCAAGGCCATGGTTGTGGCGTGGTGCTGTGTGAGCAACCAGCGGAGTAGTTTACTGAACAAGACAAGGCTAATCAGACAGCCCGTGCCAAAGACCGCAATCGTCACGAGACCATCGACGACATGCTCGCCAGCCAGGAGATTTCGCGGAATCTCGGTCAAGTGTTCGTAGATACCCAGCACCAACAGGATCATCGCGCCACTGATCCCGGGCAGGATCATTGCACAGATCGCAATGCAGCCGCACAAGAACACGTACGCGTGAGTTGGTGCCGTCGTGGCCTGTGAGCTTGGTAACACACTGACCCAATACGCAAACATCGCTCCGATCAGCCCCAGTGCCAGGCAACGGATCGTCTGCATGCGGGTTGCTGTCTGAATCAATCTGGCAACAAGAATCGAGGAAGCGAAGATCGCGCCGAAGAAAGCCGCGAACGTCAACGATCGCGTGGTGTGATTGCCGAGCAGCACACCAATAACCAAACTCATGCCAACAATGCCAGAGAGGATTCCACTTCCTAGTGCTACCAAGAATCGCAAGTCGAGATGCTCGGCGGCTTGCTTCCATTCGCGGCGACGAAGGTGATGGAACGCAACGCGATCGACGTGGCTGATCGCAGTGACAAGTCGCTCGTAGATGCCCAGGATCAGAGCAACCGTACCGCCGGATATACCAGGCACGACATCCGCGCAACCCATGCACAAGCCACGTACCGCGTTGCGCACGTCGGCCGAGAATGAACCCTGTCTATCGTTCATTAAACTACATGCCCTTCAATTGCCGGGTGCCCGGAGCATGAACGGTCCGGCTTCGTCGTCATCGCCCGTACCCAGCGATTGCGAACTCGCGTCTGGTGGAGTGGGTGGGTAACCCAGCGGCACGTCTGGCGGTCGCAAGCGAGGCAGCAGTGAGTGCGAATGATGATCGGGAACCGGCACCAAGTGAACACCCATCGGCTCCGGCGGATGGTACTCGGCTCGCGTTTCAAACACAGGGCGAGTCGGTACTGGATGAAACTTTGAATGCGGTGGTTTAATCGTGGCCTGGTGGGCCGCATACGCAGGCGCGTTGCCTGGGTGCATGAAGGGGCCCGCAACGTACGGCATGGCAGCGTGACCATAGTCTTGCAGTCGCTGCCGATCTTCGCACGACGTACATTCGGACGGATCTTGCATCCCAAACCGATGTCCGACAAGTGGCACCGGCCCGCTTAACGTTTTCAGAGATTCAACGGATTGAAACCGCTGCGAAGGAATCATCGGTGCCGCGCACCCGCAGATCGCAAACGCGCAGGCCGCTGCCACACTGAAAGCGGCCTCCGTGATTCTAATCTCAAGTCGCATCGCTAGCACCATGACGCGCAGACACCCACATCTGCAAAAGGGAATCGGCACTCGCGCCCGCAAACTTTACGCAATCTGACGAATCGCTGTATTCCGCGCAAACAGAATCAGCTTGCTACGTGATCGATCGGTTGGAAATCACGGCATCGACAGCCGCCGTTGCCGTTGCGTTTCCGCCAAGGTCCGCAGTTTTGATTTTTTCGCAGCCGCCGAGTGACTGCGCCGCAGACGGACATCGATGCAGTGATCAAGGCGCTGCTGAACTCGCGCGAACCAAGAGGAATCCGATCCTTCAGAATCTTGCCCGAGAGACGCGAAGGCTACGACCCCCAGCACGATCCAGCGAGTATTGGTGGTGACGCAAAGCAACGTTCTGAAGCCTTGTGACTCAAGAATCGCTTTCTCGAAATCGGCGAATGACGTTCTCGGTGATCTTGGAAACCGCCTCGTCGACGAGCACGGAACTCGGCCAACAGATCGAGCCCACCGAAAACACCGCACCGCCGCCGCTCGGTTCGTGGATCACGATGTCCGCTCCGCCTTCGTCAGGATTGAGCCCTTTCGCCAAGACGCGCGTGTTCGAAGGCGATTGCGCAGACACTTTGTCCGTCTCGTGACCGGACGCTCCGCCTGGCACTCGCATATGTAAACTCCGCTCGCCGAAGATGTCGCCATTCTTCAGCCCGGTGCCTGCGAAGCACCAATGGTCGGCGTCTTTCACTCGGTAAGGTGCGGCCGTCATGACGCCGGCGAACGTGAACACGACACCCAGTAGATTAGCTTCCGATTCCTGGCGTTTGGCGAACCGGCTTTCATACTCGCTGCCATCGGGAGCGAACTGAGGTTCCGAGTGACTCCACTTCGTATTCTGGTACACGATGCGGTGATCATCCAGGAATTCGACTTCGCAATTCAAGCCATTGCCGCCGAGATATATCAGTCGCCCGCCGCGTTCAAACACCCAACTCTTGAGCCGAAAATACATCTCCGCCGACCAATACTCCGGATGAGTGCTGATGATCAACACGCGGTATTCATCCAGTGGGACTTGATCGAAATGGAACTGCGTTTCGCTGTAGAGGTCGTAATCCAGCCCCTTGCGTTCCATCCACCCCAGCAACCGCCATTCGGCTGGAGCCAGATGACAACCTTGACGACCGGCGATGGGATCGGTCAGTTGCTCGTCCTCGGCGATGTGGTTGGACGGATCGGGACGATCGAGCGACAGCGGCTCGTAAGTGTCCTGGTCATAACTGCGATGTTCCACTTCGGTATACCGCTTGAGTTCGAGACGCGAATTCACGATCGGCGTAGGCGGCAAGCGGTCGGCGTTGATGTAATTGGAGCGGCCACCGAAGCTGTTGTAGGCATTCCATGTAAGGTCCGATGCGAGAACCGCAACTTTTGCGCGCGGTCGACTCGGCGCGACAACCCACGGAAACGTGAAGAAGTCGCCCGATTTGCTGCGTGCATGGAAGTAGTACAGACCGGATCGCTCTGGAGCTTCGACAAACTGACTCAACACAGCGCTGTGATAGCCCAGCTTGTTCCACGCGATGCCAGTCTGCGTGTAATCGCCATCCGGCGAAACTTGCATGGTGGCTCGCGGCCCGTGTTCGTCGAACGTGCCGAGGCGGCGAATGAACTCCTTCTCGCCACCGTAGCGCCAGAGTTCCAGTTCGTATTCTTCGATCGCATGAACGCGAAACTCGGATCGCTCGCCGGATTTCACGCACTTCGGCCACGCGTAGCCCAGCAAACAGTCGGACAACAGACGAAACTGATACGGCTTGTCGGCTTGAACTTCGATCGCGACGATTTTCGACCCATAGCCATCGCGCCCCAGCACGACGGTATACTTGCCGGGCAAAATGTCCGCATAGACGGCCCCTGAGATGCTTGAGCGGGCAGTCATCACGCCATCAAGACCACGAAACTCGAATAGCACATCACTCACCGCGACGAAGCGTTCGTTACTCACATATCCCACAAGCATGTTCAGTTACCTCTCTGGCGTTTCTCCTGATGCTACTTTGGCCTGATGGCGGCCCTCATCCACCGCGATAGCCTCACGATTCTCGGACTCGACGGTTGACCCGCGATTGCCAGCAGTCTCGCTTGATCGCCGCGTCGGCGAAGGGCATCCCATATCGGATCGAATCATCTGAAATCCTGACTATTTAACCCGCACAAGCTTCATGATGCGCCCCGCTACGTTCCAGTCCTGCACGTACAGATTCCCTTCCGCATCCCAATAGGAACCGTGCGTGCCGCTGAAGACGCCTTCAATCCACTCGGCTTGCGGCACATTGAAATTCACTCGCTTAGCGGGATCCGCGTTGTGGCCCAAAACCGCGATGATCGTGTTACTCTTGTCGAGAATCACCAATCGACCATGCAGATCCGGCACAGAGACGTAGTCGCCTTGAACGGAAGCCGAAGTCGGCATCCCCAAGCCGGTCACGACTTCCTCGATGAAGTTGCCGTCGAGGTCGTAATGCAGCAGGCGGCCTTTGGGCGTGTGGTTGCGATCGCAGACCAACAGTCGTGGAGGTTCATAACGCGTATCCAGCGTCATGCCATGCGCGGTATTGAACTGCTTCAGATCGTTCCCTTTCTCCCCAAAGTGCATCAGGTACTTTCCGGCCTTGTCGAATTTGAAGATGTGATTACTCGCGTAGCCGTCGGACAGGAAGATGTCACCATTAGGAGCGACGGTAATCGCTGTCGGATTGAACTTCTCTAAATTCAATCCCGACTCGGCTGGGAATGGCAGATTCAAAACGATTTCGCCACTGTGGGCGTTGAACTTGATCCCTTCGGCGTTGGCGTTGCGGGCTCCATAAATGAATTCGCCGTCCGCTTCCTCGCGGATCTCCATGTCATGGATGCTGGAATACTTGTCGCCCAGATACTCTTGGATCACTTTGCCTTCCGGCGAGAACACGACGACGCCCTTGTTGGCACTCGTATAGATATTGCCAGCCTTGTCGATCACAACCGCGCCGTGAGTCGGCCCGAGAGCGGATGACCCGTCGGGTCGCAGCCCCCAGCCCGGTACTGTGTCGAAGGTCATCAGTCCGCAACCCATTCGAACCGGCTTGACTTCGTCTGCCGCAAAACTCGGCAATGCAATGCTGAGTGCCAACGCGATAACGATGTAGGGCAAACAGTTCTTCATGATGTTGACTCCTCGTAGTGGCCTTATGGGCAGGAAGTTGTCGGACGTGCGCTGTTGTCGGAATAGCCTCCTCCATTCAACGGTGGAGCTACCGGTGCGGCGAGGCGTACAGTATCGCGTCGCGAGATACGTATTTCAACTGGCAATCCGTATCGACTCGCGAAAGGTCGATCCATATCGCGTCTTTGCCTCCCGATGTCATCTCCGTAAGCCTGCGCGATCTCATCCAGAATGGCGGCCCTGCTTTACGCACGCTCCGCCACGTCATACGATGGGCACGAACCTGCTGGTGACACAGCGAACCATAATTCCCGCAACCTTTCGGAAGGAACATTTCTTATGCGACGAAGTTTTTCTCTGACGGCCATCGCACTCGCGATCGGAGCCGTTATCGGTGCAAGTGGCCACTCGGCCTCGGCGGCGGATGAGTATGCTTACGACCCGGTGCATTCCTCGGTCAGCTTCAAGGCACGGCATCTCGACATTAGTTGGATTCATGGCCGCTTCAATGAGGTCGAAGGCAAGTTCTCGATCGATCGCGAGAACCCTGCCAAGTCGACCTTCGCGCTAACGATCAAGACCGACAGTGTTGATACGGCCAACCAGGCTCGTGACGAGCATTTGCGGCAACCCGATTACTTCGACACGAAGCAGTTCCCCACGATCGAATTCAAAAGTACGAAGACCAAGGCCATCGACGGCGGCTACGAAGTGACGGGCGACTTTACGATGCATGGCACGACCAAGGAAGTCAAACTGGTCTTGATGGGCGGCAAGGAACATGACTTCAAGAAAGTGAAACGCGTTGCCTTCTCGACTGAACTTGCGATCAAACGAAGCGACTACGGGTTCGACCCGAAAGCCATCGGCCCGATCGGAGACGAAGCGCTGATCACGATCGATTGCGAGGGCGTGCGAGAGTAGCTCATGCCCGAGCCTCTGTTGTATTGGAAGGCGATCGGGGCCACGGCCATCGTCAGCGCGGCGTGCGTGCTGGCGATGGCCGGGGTGCGAAGACCTGCAACAGCGACGAGGCTGAATTCGGCGTGCGTGCTGGGGATGGCTTTGGGCCTTGCGCTCGGCTACTGCGTGCTGTCTTTGCGTTTGACGTGGCCACCTGTGAATGGCCTCGATCGGCTCTTGGCAATCGTCGTTCCGGTGGCCCTCGCCATCGAGCTAATCGCGGGATTCCAGCGAGTGCCGACGTGGAGCGTTTGGCTGCTGCGCGTCAGCTTGGCGGCGGCAACGCCGAGGATTTTGCTACATGGTTCCATTTACTTGCATGGCTCCGGCAACGAGTGGACCACGTCACAGGCCGTCGCCGCATTGGCGTTGAGCGGCGCGTTGTTGGCGGGCGTATGGGGCCTGCTCTCCTGGTTGTCCCAACGCTCGCCGGGAATTTCAATTCCCTTCGCCCTCAGTCTTGCGACCCAGTGTGCTGGACTGACCGTGATGATGGCGGGTTACATCAAAGGCGGTGAGGCCGCGTTTCCATTGACTGCGACGCTCGTGGCGACAACGCTCGCGGCGAAACTGATTTCGAAACGTACCGGAGTGCCTGCCCACTTTTCGGCAACGATTGGAATCGGAGTCGTGGGATTGTTTGGTTTGCTATACATCGGGCGTTTCTTTGGTCGACTCTCAACTGGCTGTGCGCTGACGATTCTACTCGCTCCGCTTCTGTGTTGGCTGACGGAGACACCGCACCTCCGAAGTCGGAAGCCGTGGTTCGTAGGATCGCTCCGGTTGATGCTAGTCGCGATTCCGCTGGTCGTCGTGTTGGCAATGGCGAAGCGTGAGTTCGACCGGAACATGGCCCCGCTGCTGGGAAGGTGCCCGGCGTCTACGAACCTGCCGGGCCTCGATTTACTTCCTCAGCCGGTCGATCAGATAGTCCGTTGAGCTCTTGTACATCGGATGCGGTCGATCCGGATGCACGAGTACCACGTCGATGTCCAAGGCGTTGAGCCGCTCTTCAAGCTTGACACCCATGATGCCCGAGTGCGTCGGATCCTTCGGTGATGAGCCGACGACTGGAACTTCGCCGCTGTAGAACATCGCGATCGGCGGATCGTCTTTCGAGACGTGCTCGATCGGCGAATATTCCTTAATCCATTTCAGAACTTCTTCTCGATTGTCGATCAGGCTTTGAAAATTCGGGAGACCAAAGGCGTGGGCTCCGTAGCCGTAGTTTGGCATCCACTCACGCAATTCCTTGGGGTCGAGCGACACTTGTGCTCCATTGACGGCGGCACAGTAAAGACGCGTCGATTCGCGGGCGATGGGGTCGTCACTTTGGGGATCGGCCAAGTCATCGTGAAAGGCCAGCCACAGCGAAGAGCAAGCGCCGGCGGACCCTCCCGTGGCACCAATGCGAGTCTTGTCGAGGTTCCATTCGGTTGCCTTGGACCGCACGAATTGCAAAGCGCGGGCGGCGTCGTGCAACGGTGCCTTCACCGGGGGCTCAACCTTTTCTTCGACACCGTTTTGGACGTAACGATAGTTAATGGCCACGACCGAAATGCCCTTGTCGAGAAACGCTTTGGGATTTGTCTTTTTGTCACCGCCTCGCCAGCCACCGCCGTGGATGTAGAACACGACCGGCGTTGGCTTGTCCGACTTGGCCGGGTAGAAATCAAGCACTTGGCGCGGGTGAGTGCCGTACGCCACGTCCATCAGTTGCTGAGGTTCGTCGGCGGAGCTGTGCTGCGCGACGAAGAAGAACAGCGCGATTAAGGGAACGATTCGCTTCATGATTTTGGCTCCTGGGAGTGCTCGGTCTTCGGTGTACTTCATCAAGTAATTGTCACGTATTGTGTGGGTCATCGAGCAAACTCGATGAACCGTACGATAGACGACGTCCGCAGGCGTGTCACCTGGCGGGAGAGCTATTCGCCGTCGGGTGGTTGCCGCAAATCGAACGCCCTACTGCCCGATCCGCTTCATGGGCGAAGATCAATACAGCCTTGGCGGAACGACTCTTACACCGATCATCTTGCACAGCAAGTCGACGAATACCCGTGACTCTTTGTCCTGGCTGCCGGAAAAGTCGAACGCGAACTCATCCCAGTACAGCCAGTCGGGAAACGGCCCCGTGTTGACGAATGTTCCGTCGCCGATGAAGTTGAACAATCGCAATTCGGAGTCGTCGTTCAGGCGGAGACCGACCGTGAACCAGTCGAAGCTGTCGTGGGCGAACGAGAAGACTGAGCCCAGTGACATGTCCTCGTGGCCGTACGTCACCGCTCGGATGGCGGAGAAGGGAATTTCGCGAGATCGCGAGATCAACCACAGATATCGTGATGCAATGATCAGCTTGCGAGTTCGCGGGTTGATCACCACCTGACGAAAGACCGTCCCGAGCGACAGCACGGATGCTCGCCAAGCTGTTGACACGAAAATACATTCGTCGCGCTTACATATTCGCGGACACAATGCTAACAAACGCATAAGACGGCCCAATCCAGCGAAACTAAAGTCAACAGCTAGACGAACTAACTGCTGCATGTTCAAAGTCGATGCCACCGGCTGAGGTTAGACGCCGGTAGCGAGTTTCGCTGGCGAAGCGACCTATCGAGTCTTTATGGCACGCCGGGCGTTCAAGGCACGGCGAACCGCTCGCAAGCGAGCACGACGCTTGATATCGCTGGGCTTTTCGTAGAATTCTCGACTTCGCATTTCCCTTTTTAAGCCACTTCGTTCCACCAGCTTGCGGAAGCGGCGAACTGCCTCTTGAATCGATTCGCGGTCGCGAACATGCATGACAACCATTGGTTCTCCTAAATTCGGTTTGGGACGGGTTACTCAGCGTAGCATATGAAGGCCGGTTTGGGATAGGTCGCTCATCCAGACAAAAGCCCCCCCCACTGTACACCGGCTACCAAGCGGCATCTATAAGGAAAACTCTGGGATTCAGCGGATTCTCGATGAGGTAGTGGGAGAATAAAGTGATATCAAAATCCAATTCGTGGCCGTCCTGAATTCGTGGGGCCAGACGATG
>CAUJKL010000964.1 GCA_963204995.1 Planctomycetota bacterium
TGCTGTCCGTCGCGGTTCAACGTGAAGGCGGTAAACGGATCGTCGAAGTTGGCGACCACACCGCCAACTGGAATCCGGTCGCCAATGAAGTCTCGGTCGATGATACGCAGTTGTCCGTACCGATCCGCAACGGTGACACGAAGTGGGGTGCCTTTGAGGTGCGTTTCTCGCCGCTGGCTGCGAAAGGAATTCTCGGTTACCTGCAAGATCCGACAATGCATCTCGTCTCTTTCGTCGGTGTGGTAGCTTTCGTCTTCAACTACTTCTACTTCGCCCGCAAGCTGCAGGACCTCGATCCGTCGAAAGCGGTCCCGGAACGCGTGCGCGGGGCTCTCGATACGCTCACCGAAGGACTGTTGGTCGTCGACAAAAACGAACGCATCGTGTTGGCCAACCAAGCGATCGCCGACAGCCTGGGGAGCAAGCCGCAGAAGCTGGTTGGAAGTCGCGTCGATCAGTTGCCTTGGGTCAGCCTCGACTCTGCTCACATCGAAACCAAACGCCCTTGGTCACTCGCCATCAAAGAACAACAACGTCAGCCTGGCGTTGTCATGGGGTTGCAGGGTCCCAGCGGCGTTCGCACCGTGATGGCCCACGCCGCGCCGGTGCTCGGTCCTAATGGCGACTTGCATGGCGTGCTCACCAGCTTCGAAGACATCACCGAACTGGAAAACGCCAAAGCCGAGTTGCGAGAATCGAAGGACGCTGCGGAGACTGCGAACCGTGCGAAATCCGACTTCCTGGCCAACATGAGTCATGAAATTCGTACGCCGATGAATGCGATTCTGGGCTTCACAGATGTGATGCGCCGCGGCCTGGCTACGCTCGAATCGCAACGTCACGAGTATTTGAATACGATCCACGCGAGCGGACAACATCTGCTCAACCTGATCAACGACATCTTGGATATTTCGAAGATCGAAGCGGGTGGACTCGAGTTGGAACTGACTCAGTGTTCGCCCCACAAAATCCTGGCCGAAGTCGTTTCGATCATGAAGGGGCGAGCCGCAGACAAAGGGATCTATCTTCGCTTTCGTAGCGAGGGAGGGTTGCCGGAAACAATCTTGACCGACTCGACGCGCGTGCGGCAACTGGTTACCAATCTGGTCGGCAACGCGATTAAGTTTACGGAAGAAGGGGGCGTCGAGATCGTGGCCCGCGTGGTGAATAACGGCAGCCGTCCCCAGATGGCCATCGACGTGATCGATACCGGCATCGGCATGACCAGCGAACAAGCTGCCAAGGTATTCAACCCGTTCGTTCAAGCAGATGCGTCCGTCACCCGGCGGTTCGGTGGTACAGGCCTCGGTCTGTCGATCAGCAAGCGTTTTGCGGAAGCTCTCGGAGGTGTCATCACGATAGAGAGTAAACCAGGCAAGGGAAGCACGTTTACAGCGCTGATCGAGACCGGTCCGCTGAAACACGTGCGGATCATTAGCGACGATGAATCGACAACTCAGGAAGCTCGCGTGACGCAGACAGTAGGAATCGACGTCAATCTGCCACCGTGCCGAATCCTTGTCGCGGACGACGTTGAAGCAAATCGAAAACTCATCAAGCTGATTCTGGCCGCCGCAGGAGCCGAATTGGAACTGGCGACCAATGGTCAAGAGGCCTACGAGATGGTTCGCGATGGCGACTTTGATATGGTGCTGATGGATATGCAGATGCCGGTCATGGACGGATTCACGGCCGTGCGAAAACTCCGCAGCGGTGGCTACACGAAACCCATCTACGCACTCACGGCGGATGCGATGAAAGGCTCCGAAGAAGCGTGCCGTGCGGCAGGCTGTTCAGGCTTCCTCACGAAACCCATCGACCTCGACAAGGTCCTGCACACAGTTGCCGAGGTGATTCGCGAAGTGAATCCCAAGCGGGTTCGACGTGTCGTCTTTGATAGCCCGAAAGTGACCGCACCTGCCGTCGCTGCCAATGTCGTCCCCGTCACCGCTTCGCCGCAACTTGCGGCACCGATGACTCAGTCGATGGAATTGGATCTGGCTGCGCTGAAAGAGATTGCGCGAGACTATCTCCCTTATCTCCAGGAGCAGATCGTCGAACTGAGCAATGCCTGGGACCGGCGTGACTATGAAGAAGTCGCCAAGATTGCACATTCGATCAAGGGTTCGGCAGGAACGTTCGGGCTCGACGAATTTACGGAACCTGCTGGCAAGCTACAATCGTTAGCCAATGAACGCAATGAGCAAGCGATGGAAGCCGCGATCAGCGACATCTTGGAACTGAGCGAGAATGTTGATCTCGATGCCGAGCAAGTGTCACCGGCTTGCGGTTAAACCTCATGCGGGCAGGGCACAAAATTTGGACTGCGGCGACTTGTCGCCGCTTTCTAATTTTTGCTTCCTACTTTTGTAGCGCAACCACCCGCCAAGAATTGCCGCCCCAGGACGAAAGCGGCTTCGCCGCATTGGAAAGCTGTGACAAGTCCCAGCAGTCCAAAGGCGCGCACCACCGCGCGGTTGTAACGATCATGCACGTCATACGGCGTCGGTAAGCATAATCCGTTGCAAAAGGTGAACGCGTTGGGGCGTTTGTGCCTCGCAAGCTGCGTTAGTGGGGTAGAGTTTTCAGGACTTGAGATAGAGCCCGTGCGCGCAAACTGCGTTCACTTTGTGTGGCATGAGAGCGACAAAAGGAGTTGGGCTTGCTCGGTAACTGGAAATGGTTGCAACGACGCCGCAAGCGTCTTGTGGAGCGAAAACGCGATGCGAATCGCGACGCAACCGTTCTGCGCCCCATCGATGCGGAACAACTGGAAGATCGAGTACTGTTCAATGCCGCGCCGATCGATATGGCGGCGTTGCAAGGATTGGAGGGCGGCGATCATAGCGGGGCGATTCAGGATGCGATCGATGCACTCGCGGCCATCGCCCACGCGCAGGACAACTTGGCAAACATTCCGGCTCCACCGGACGCCTACGCAACAGATCCGATCGCTGATATCCACTCGGACACTGACGCCGATCATCAAACACACGATGGGGACGAAGTCACCGCATTACTGCCCGCACAATATGTTTTCGCCACTAATCCTGAACCACCAGAGGCGGCAGAGATTGCGGAAACGATCGACGACGTTATGGTTGACACCGTTGAAGGTGAATCAGGCGAGGCTTCGTTCGATGGCGATCCGGTAGCAACGTCCACGGATAGACGCGAGATCGTTTTTATTGATCTGTCGGTCAGCGATTACGATACGCTCGTAAATGACTTGCAATCGGCAAGCAACGCCGATCGCTTCGAGATCGTGTTCATTGCGGGAAACGAAGATGGCATCGATAGGATCACTAGCACGCTGGCCGAGCGAGGCGACTACAGCGCGGTCCATATTGTCTCGCATGGCAACGATCGCGGCATTCGGATCGGCGATACTTGGCTATCGGGTTCGACGTTGCAGCATTTCCAGAACGATATCGCCGCCTGGGGCAACTCGCTGACCGAGACTGGCGACTTGTTGTTCTATGGTTGCGATTTAGCAGAGAGCTCCGAGGGCCGCGCGCTGCTCGCGTCCATCGGCGAGTTAACGGGAGCGGATGTGGCGGCGAGCGACGATGCGACCGGGCAAGCGTTGCTCGGAGGAGACTGGGATCTGGAGTTCACCGTTGGTGCGATTGAGACGCAAGTCGCGTTCAGCCAATTTGCTCAGAGTCAGTTTGAAGGACTATTGGCGACCGTCATCGTT
>CAUJKL010000965.1 GCA_963204995.1 Planctomycetota bacterium
CGGCCTGAATACGCGTGCCGTGTTCACGACCGTCGACTTACGCGAAGGACAATGGCTGGCGATTGCCGGTCTGATTCAAGACGAACAGGAAGGAAGCAAGACTCGTGTTCCAATCGTAGGTGACATTCCGATCCTCGATTCGATCTTCAGCAGAAAGACGTCGCAACGTGACGAGACCGAATTGCTCATCTTGGTGAGTCCTGAGTTGGTTCACCCGATGTCGGCCGAGGAAGCGCCTCTGATCTTGCCCGGCATGGAAGTGACCGAGCCGAACGATTTCAAGTTCTTCGTCTGGGGCGACTATGAAGGCGATCCGAATTGCCACCATCGTAGTACCGCTTGGAACTTGCAACTTCGCCGCAACCTTCTACAGGGCAGCAACTCGGCTCGGTATCAGGCGAGCGAGGACTACTATTTTCACGGTGCACATGGATTCTCGCCTTAGGCCGAACTTATCCCGCAAAAATCCGCCAGGTCTCCTAGAAATGGAGATCACATTCGATCGAGGACCCTTACCATGAAAAAAACATTCTCGACACTCATCCTGTCGGTTACATCATTCGCGCTCGCGGTGGGGTGTGCCCCTCACCGCAACTTCCACACCGAGCCGCCGCTCGGCGCGATCAGCGACGACGTCTGGAGAACCCAGGAGCACAATGCGGAGGCCTCTGACTTCGTGCTCTATCAGCACGAGTTCAAGCTGAACGAAGTCCGCCTGAACAACGCCGGCGAAGACCACGTTAAGCAAATCGCTGACCGCATCGCCAACGGCGACAATTTTCCGGTGGTCATCCAACGCAGTGATACGACGGTGCGTCCCGATACGGAATACAAATTGCCCGTCCATCCGAATCCGGAACTTGACATGCAACGTCGCAATCTGATTGCGACGGCCCTGACACGACTGGGCGTACCGGATGCAGACGAGCGAGTCGTCGTTGCACCCGCCTTCGCCGAAGGTTTCCAATCTCAGGAGGCCATTCGCGCCTATGGCCGAGGCTTCTCCCAGCAGGGCGGCGGTGGATTTGGCGGCGGTGGATTTGGCGGTGGTGGTGGCGGATTCTTCTAAGCCACTCGGCATGCCTGATCGATGTGCTGGTAAGACAAGTGACGACCCGCCATCCAAGATCGGTGGCGCGGCGCTAAAATTTCGAGGAGATACAGGATATGTGGCAGCAATGTGACTTGTCGAGTTCGGCAAATGCCGCGAGGCGCAACTTACTTAACTTCGGTTGCACGGGCGCATTGCTGGCGTCGCTCTTACTGAATGCAGCTGCGGACGTGTCCGCACAAGGAATTAGACACCCGCTGCC
The DNA here is from genome assembly GCA_963204995.1 of Planctomycetota bacterium. GTDB lineage: Bacteria > Planctomycetota > Planctomycetia > Pirellulales > Pirellulaceae. The sequence goes on from CAUJKL010000965.1 coordinate 1,314, forward strand.
ACTAAACCTTGGTCCAGCTCCGCAGCAGTCCGATGGGAAGTGGTTCTCAAAGCTTGTCCCTTGGAAAAAGTCCTCCGAGTCACCGCAATTTAAGATGCCGTCCAAACGCCGCGACTCATCGGTGGAGGAACCCAGCGACCAAGTAAGAAACGAAGGCCAGTTGTCCTTCGCTCGCTTGGCAGAACGACGCGGTCAGCCTGAACAGGCCAAGGCCATCTATGAAGCATTTATCAGCAAGCAGCCTGACAACCCGCTGCCCTTCCATCGTCTAGGAGTGATGGCGGCACGCCAAGGCGATTTCAAGAAGTGTGACGACTACCTGTCGAAAGCGTTTCACCTAAACGGTGACAATCCGGAACTGTTGGCGGATATCGGGTACAGCATGTACCTGCGCGGCTTGACTGCCGACGCCGAAACGTTCTATCGTCGGGCTCTCGAACTCGATCACGATCATGAGGCGGCCTCAAACAATCTCGGCATGCTACTGGTCGAAACCGGAAGACAGAACGAAGGCTTAGCCGTCTTCAAACGCGTGAACGACGACGCCGAGGCGTATGCCAATCAGGGTTTTATCCTTGCCCAGACGGGCCAACTAGAAGAGGCTAAGAAGTACTTTAACCACGCCTTAACGGTCGACTCGTCGTTAAAACAAGCGGCCAAAGGACTGATGCAAGTGGCGGAGTACCAGGACCGAAGTCGCACCGCTCCAGAATTCAACCACGAACGAACACCAGAACGATTAGCAGCAACGACGCAACCTTCAAGCCATCACCAGGCCGAAGTTGTTGCGAAGCCGAACTCTGTGACTCCCGCAGTCGCTTCGATGGTCACGATTAAAGAGAAGGAACCCGCTCCCGTCGCGGCTCCACGCTCGGCATCTTCGCCAGCGATGGCGGCCTCCTCCGTCTCGTCTCCTCCTGCAATGATTTCCCACGCCGAACCGATCGCAGTACCGCCAATCGCGAATGCACAGTTGACGAACCAACGAGCACAAGACATATCGGTTCGAAACGCGAGCACGACAAGGCCGATTATGAATACTCGACTTCCTCAAGTGATCCAGCCGACACACGAAGATCTCAGCCCGCCACCAGTCGTTGTGCAACAAGCACCTGCGAGTGAGGCGCTCAGCCCGCCACCTGTCATAGTTCAGCAAGCCGCGAAACATGAGCTTGCCCGCCCGCTACCAGTCGTTATTCAACAATCGACTCCGCGCGACGATGCCAGCCCGCCGCCCGTGTTTGTTCAGCCAGCAACGGCTTGGCCCGCCATGCCGCCCAATGCGCCCGCCGGCGAATTCGTTCGAGATCGTGCGAAACCAGGGACAGCCGCGAGCGGCGTCTTCAGCACGCGAGTTTCTGATATCGCCGAGCCCATGCAATTGCCGTCGACACAGTCGGTCCCCGAGTCATCCATGCCGACGACCCCGTCGCGCGCTCGATCGCGTTGGGGCGAGAATCCTGTCCGTCCTGCGACCATGAGTATCGAAGCACAGCAACCGGCCCAACCGCAGTCCGCTGATATGAGGAATTGGGCAGAACAGCCACACGCCAATCTGGCACTCAAGAGCATAGTTCCAGTAACTCAATTCCAGCCGCAACACCACACGCAACCTGCGCAGAGCAATGCTGCTCGAGGGTTCAATCCATTTGAAAGCGATGACAACGCTCAGAACTGATTTCAAACGAAGATCTTAACGGCCTGCGGCGGTTCCCTGAAAGCTCTGCAGGAATGTCCACAGCTCGAGCACGCTTGGTCCCCACAGGATCATGAACACCGACGGCAGTAAGCAGAGCGTTAAGGGGAACAGCATCTTTACGCTGGCCTTGTTGGCGCGCTCATCAGCGGACTGACGACGACGCAACCGAGTGTTGTCAGCATAGTTTCGAATCGCCGTCGAGATATCGGTCCCCAGACGCTGGCTCTGCGTCACCAACGCGCTCAGCGACTGGACTTCGGGCACATCGATCCGCTTGGCAAACTGTCGAAACGCGAAATCCAAGGAACGCATTTCTCCGTGTCGTTGAACGATCGTGAACTCGGTGGATAAGTCGGGGTGTGCGGAAGCGAGTTCCTCGCTCACATATCGAAACGCACGATTCAATGGCAGCCCCCCGCTCAGGCACATCGTCATCAAATCCAGCGCGTCGGGTATGGCCCGGCGAATACGTTTCAAACGACTTTGACCGGCAGCACGTAGATAAAGCCGTGGCAACGCCCAGATCAGTATTGCGACCGCTCCGCCGACAAGAGCTACTTTGGCTCCAAGTAAAAAGTCTTCGACGGCCAGGAGAAAACAAGCGGCGGCAGTCGCCAGGGACCAAGAGATCACCAAGGTGCCACGGAACCGGAGAAACCTTTCGCGCGCATCGACCCGATACCAGCCGGCACGGCTGAGTTCCAAATCCAATTGCTCGAAACTGGCCTCGGCATTCGAGGGCGATAGCTGTGCGCTCGGGCGTCCGACGGGCAGCATCACGTCCGCCGGCACAACATCGCCCAGCCCCGCCAATTGTTGCGTCGGCCGTCGTAGCCGCGTAAGTACCATGCCGATCGAGTAGACGATCAGGAAGGCAATGGTGAAAGCACCGATAGTTGCAAAATCTAAGAACACTCGCCTAGCTCACTCTCACCTTAACCGAAGATCAGTAATCCGACCTGAGAATTAGATAGATCCACAGCATGCCAATCAGTTGCAGCGCGATCGAGCTGCCAAGTAAAACCTGGCCCGCCAACGTCTCCGTAAAACGATTGAAGTAGTCACGCTGCCACACCAACAAGTAGGTCGCTACGACAGGCCCCGCGCCGCCGATCAACAGCGTGCTAATCCGACCGGCTCCGGTCGCCGCACGGAACTGACGGTGATAGCTGATGCGATCGCGAATCACCTCGCTGAGCCGTTCCAGCGTGGTGGGCAAACTGCCGCCCGTCTGACGTTGCACGCTGAGCGTCGCTGCCAACATCCTCAT